>CAYYRE010000026.1:0-24177 GCA_964473895.1 uncultured Lentimicrobiaceae bacterium
ATCATGATAAAAACCATTGCCCTGGTGGCCCACGACAACCGGAAAAAAGATTTGATCGAATGGGTCGAATACAACTATAAAAGATTGAAAGACAAAAATCTGGTTTGCACCGGCACCACAGGAAAACTTGTGAAAGAAGCACTGGAGAAACACCTTGACGGTAAAAAGAAAAACGATATTAAACTGCTGAAATCGGGGCCGCTCGGCGGTGATCAGCAACTGGGCGCCATGATTGCTGAAAACAAAATCGACATGCTCATTTTTTTGTGGGACCCCATGGAACCCCAGCCGCATGATGTGGACGTAAAAGCCCTGTTGCGTATTGCCGTAATGTACAATGTCCCCACCGCCAACAACCGTTCCACTGCCGATTTCCTGATTACCTCGGAACTATTCCGTTCTGCCGATTACAAACCCATCCTCAAAGATTATACTTCATACATCAAGCGAAACCTGAAATGAAAAACTACAAACAATACATCACCATCGAAGCAGAACCCGAAGATGTTTACGCCTGCCTGACCAATCCTTTTACCATTGAATTGTGGTCGGATATGCCGGCCCGGATGGAAGCCAAAGAAGGTACCGAATTTGAAATGTTCGAAGGCGACATTTCCGGCCGTATCATTGAGTTGATACCCAACCAAAAAGTAGTTCAGCAATGGTATTTCGGCGATCAGGAACCACCTTCCATAGTAACTTTTAAAATCCATCCCGGTAACGGGGGTAAAGTGTCGCTGGAACTGCGCCATACCAACATTCCGGATGAAGTCTATGAAGAAATGGTCGAAGGATGGCAGAAATATTATCTCGGGCGCATCAAGGAATTCCTGGAACTCTGAAATCATATCCCGCAAGAGATAAAAATATTACAGCTTACCCGCTTCAATCAGCCTGACTATGGCTTCAATCTGGCGGTCTTTTCCATGGGGGTCATAACGGGTTTTCAGATTATAGCCCCAAAGGCGGGCGAAAGCCTGGTAAAAAAAAGCGGTAAATTTCCCCCGCAGTTGCTGCAAAAGGCCGTAAGATGTATGCCCTGTTTCCCTGTCAATCAACTTAATAAGAATAAAACCCTGGGTAAAAGTCAATTTTTTCAGAGGTTCGGTATATCGCGCCTTGATTTCCTCCTCAGCCTGTTTCATTATCCGCTTTCGCTGGGCATCATTTTTTGCCTGCTGCAGCTTCACATCATAAATCCGCAACAGGGCACCGGCCGTTTTGGCATAGGGATACACACGTTTTACATTGCGGATCAAACGGTTCAGCCGCCACCGTGTCCAGGTGGAAACACTGTTTTTGCGTGATATGATTTCGATTTCCTGAAGATTGACGGAAGGCAGGGTATCCCTTTTTTGACGAGAAACCAGTGTATCCGTTCGCACCGGGTATCTATCGAACGCCTTCACCGGAGTAAAAACTCCGGCCAAAACCAAAACCAACAACCACCGTTTCATAACCGCTATAAATTGCAAAGATAATGCCCAAAACGGTAGGAAATGGAGAATAGACAAAAAACAGAAATCACGATTTTATTTAAATCCCCGTTCTTTTTTAATGGTTTCGTAAGCCTCATTCACTTTCATAAATTTTTCTTCAGCCGCTTTCTTCACATCCTCACCCAAATGACTCACCTTATCGGGATGATATTTTTTGGCCATTTCGCGGTAGGCTTTTTTAACTTCCTCTTCCGTTGCCGAGGCACTGACGCCCAGAATTTTATAAGCACTTTCCGTGTCTTTGACAAACATGGCTTTAATCGACTGGAAATCGGAAGCCCCCAATCCCATGGCCATGGCCATTTGTTCTATCAGATCAACCTCCGAGGCATCGGCCCGGCCATCGGCCAAGGCAATACCGAAAAGATAATGCATCAGCTGCAGGCGGGAAGAATAATCCATAAACCGGCCTATTTGGCGGCTGACTTCCAGGGCATCAAAATCTTTTTTCAGTATTTCGCCGAGGATTTTAATGTAATGTTTGGCACCATCCACACCGAAATTGGCCACATAAAATTTCTTCACATATTCCAGTTCCGATTTTTTTACGGTACCATCCGCTTTCATAATGGCGGCTGTCAGGATCAGCAAGCTGACATTAAAATCGCCCGTCATGGTAGGCATACCCGGTCCATAATTGGGGCCGGCCGCCCGGTTTCCTTCAAACATGGAGCCCAGAGCATACCCGAGAATCGCCCCAATAGGGCCGCCAAAAGCCCATCCGAGACCTCCTCCTACCCATTTGGCATAATTACTGCCTCCCGGCCGTTGACGGGAAGGGCGTTCCTGCGGACGGTAAGGCCCGCTATCGTATCCTTGTTGAGCATGACTGTTTGGCCTGCCGGATCCGCTCCAGCGAAAAACATAATAAAAAGCAACAACCAGCAACACAATTAAAATAATAAACCCCATATTTTCCGGTATTAAGCCTGATCGATAAGATATTCCTTTTCTTCAAACCGGATATCAAAGTCCTCGAGCTCTTTCAAAATCGGTTCGTACATATCTTTTTCCACCGGACGATGAATACCCGTTTTATGAATTTTTCCGGTAGCCAGCAGTTTGGTAGCAATACCGAGGGGCAGGCCCACCGTTTTTGCCATGGCGGTCCGTTCGCGGTTTTCCCCAACAACCGCCATGGCCGAGATGATCATTTTCCGCTCATGGCCAATTTTATATTTAAACTCATGCTGCATGATGAGCAGGTCTTTATCGTCAGGATCCATGGCCCATTTTTCTTCCAACAACTTTTGTAATATTTGGGCAGGGGTCGCCTTTTTGAGTCCAATTTTCCGTCTGTCAAAAATCCCAAGCCATTTCAGTTTTTCAAAAACCACCGGATCGGCGGCATTTTCGCAATATTCCTGTAATTTCACCTCCACAGGGACATTGGGTTCGTACCGCATGAACGAATTGATAAAATCGCGGTACGTCATATTCTCGGAATCTTCCATCACAAAAGTGTCATCGGTGGCGCCGAGTTGCACAAAAACATTCCAGGCTTTGGCAAACCCCGGACGACGAATGGTACCGCGAAACATCGAAGGGATGTCTTTTAAACCGTATATTTCACGGTAGGAAAGCGAATCGCGGTTGGCATAAATTTCAAACTCACCGAAATCCAATATCTTCCGCGACATCATGCGGTCGAAAAGCCGGAAATACGGAATGTATTTATATCTTCCCTGCTGAATAAACTGGGAAACGCCGTTTCCGGCAAGCACCACATTGCGCGGGTTCCAGGTCAGTTTATAGTTCCAGGGATTGTTATCGCTTTCGGGAGCCACCAGTCCGCCGGTAAACGAATTGAACGACAGCAATTCGCCCCCCATGCCTTTGATACGGTGGATCACCCGCATGGCCGACATATGGTCAATCCCCGGGTCAACGCCAAGTTCCATCAAAATAGGGACTTTGGCTTTGCGTGCCATCTCATCGTACGCTTTGATTTCTTCGGTGACATAAGAAGCCGTTAACATGGGTTTGCGCAAGTCAATACATTTCTTGGCCACAAGATGGTGCATAAATGCCGGCAGCATCGAGATCACAATATCCGCTTTGGCTATGGTACGCCAACTTTCGAGGTCATCGGTAATGTCAAAAACCACCGCTTTACCCCGCGGGTTACCGTTTACTTTTTTCCGTGCCAACG
Organism: uncultured Lentimicrobiaceae bacterium; assembly: GCA_964473895.1. Classification (GTDB taxonomy): domain Bacteria; phylum Bacteroidota; class Bacteroidia; order Bacteroidales; family F082; genus Sulfidibacterium. The sequence goes on from CAYYRE010000026.1 coordinate 3,652, forward strand.
CTTCGTTCACATCAGCTACCGTAATATGCCAGTCGTAGGCCGGGGCATTCTCCAACAAATATTCAATCAGGCTTTGTGTGGAGAGCCCTGCTCCCAAAACAAGGATGTCTTTCATTATTATGCTTTTAAAAAGATTGGTTTATGCTATTGATTTTTCAGGTGTTGTTCCAAATACCGGTAATCGGGCGTCAGTTGACCATGATACAGGATCATGGCCTTTTTCAAGGGATCGGGTACCTGCAACCGGTCAAACGGAACCTCGAAATCAGCTTTTAACAAGCCGGGGAGAAACCGGATGAGCGCATCGCTAAAAGCCTGTGAGGATTCGCGCGGCAATTCACTGGGCAAGATGTCCACCGCCATCACCAAAACCCCTTCCCCATCAAAACCCATGACGGGTTTCCGGGTTTCGGGATGATAGACAAAAACAGGGTCTTCAATGGCCGTACCTTTGTGTGTTATTTCGACCGACCCATCCGGATCACAGGTAACATCCCCTATCACTTCAAGACGCAGGTTTCGATTTCTCCATAATTTTTCCAGGTAATCTTTGGTAACAATACGCGGATAGCGATCATCCCAATACATACAATTCATCAATACGGTCAGATGCGGCAGATATTGTTCAAAAGTACCCTCAAACCGTTCGGGATGGTGATAATATTCCTGTAAATCAAATGCTTTGCCCTGTTCTTTCGGCCGGGCGAGATGTTTTTCTTCAAAAACCACCTTGTAAATCACATTGGAAGGCAGTTCTTTCTGCTGATGTAATGTTAACAAATCGGCCGGTGAGATTTCAATAACGGGCAACAACGACAAGATTTCCTGGGCACCTTTGGACACATTGCCGTAACCGGTAATGCCCACCACCACCGGCGAGAGCGACACAGGCAGACCATGGCGGGCTATTTCCTGCCCTACCGCCGAAACAGCTGCTTTGGCTTGCTCCAGCGAATCGTAATGATGGGTTTGTTTGAGGTTTGCCAAGGGTGTTTGCATGCCTTTGCGTTTCAACCGTTCGCCCAGCGACCACAAACTGTTGATCATACCTGCCAATCCGGCAAACCGGCCGAAAAAAATAAGGCGACGCCCTTGCGCATCCACAATACGTTCGTAATCAATCAGATTGATTTGACTTTCCATCATGTTACGCAACAAAGGCATGTTGTACGGTTGCCCTTTGATGGTATGGCTGAAAAAAACATAGGTTTTATGCGGTTTGAAATAGTTCAGCGGCATCTCTTTCACGCCGAGAATCACATCCGCATCCAAAGGTTCCTCACGCAAAACAGCACCGGCCTGCCGGTATTCTTCATCCGTAAAAACACGTTTTTCGGATGGCACCACCTGTATCTCGATGCCCTGCCCCACCAACTGTTTCACATGGTCCGGAACCAAAGGAACCCTGCGTTCCATTTTGTACTTGTCTTCGTATCGAATCCCTATTTTATGCTTCATTTTTCATGCTTTATTACAAAAGGCAAACTTATAAAATAATGGGGGGATATAAAAGTAAGTGTTTTACTGATTTTGGATTGTTCCATCCCACCGGCCGGAGGAGAAACACGCAACAAAGAATGATGCCGGTCAAAAACAGGGGAAGCGACACGGTTTCCGACCCATTGCAAACGATTGAAAAGGCCATTTTCTTTTTCGAAGATAAGTTCCTTGTAATTTGACATTTGTTAACACATCTTTGCCTTGATCCGCCAAAAAGAAGAAACGTTTTTTTCGTACCTTTGTCCGGGTAAAAAAGAAATTATTTTTTTAACAAAATTCAAATAAGATGTCTAAAGCAAAGTATGTCTATCTTTTCGGCAACAGGCAGGCCGAAGGGAATGCAAAAATGAAAAACCTCCTCGGCGGCAAAGGCGCCAACCTGGCCGAAATGAATCTGATCGGCGTTCCGGTTCCTCCCGGATTTACCATAACCACAGAAGTTTGTACCCTTTACAATGAAAAAGGCAGGGATTATGCCGTTAACCTGATCAAAGAAGATGTTATTAAAGCCATTGCCCATGTTGAAAACATTATGGGCATGAAATTCGGCGACCAGCAAAACCCGTTGCTTGTTTCGGTACGTTCCGGTGCCCGTGCTTCCATGCCGGGAATGATGGATACCGTGTTGAACCTCGGTTTGAATGACAAGGCGGTGGAAGGGATTGCCGCCAAATCGGGAAATCCACGCTTTGCATGGGACTCTTACCGCCGTTTTGTACAGATGTACGGCGACGTGGTATTGGGGATGAAACCCGAATCAAAAGAATCGGAAGATCCTTTCGAAATCATTATCGACGAAATGAAAAAAAGCCGGGGTGTAGCCTTGGATACCGATCTTACCACCGATGACCTGAAAGAGCTGGTGAAACAGTTTAAAGCGGCTGTAAAAAAACAAACCGGACACGATTTCCCGGAAGATCCGTGGGAACAGCTCTGGGGAGCCATCATGGCCGTATTCGACAGCTGGATGAACGAACGGGCCATCTTGTACCGTAAACTGAATAAAATCCCCGATGAATGGGGTACTGCCGTCAACGTACAAGCCATGGTTTTCGGAAACATGGGCGACAATTCGGCCACCGGTGTTGCCTTTACCCGTGATGCTGCCACCGGCGAAAATATTTTCAACGGCGAATACCTTATCAATGCGCAGGGCGAAGATGTGGTAGCCGGTATCCGTACCCCGCAGCAAATCACCCTTGAAGGTTCGCGCCGCTGGGCCAAACTGGCCAACATCTCCGAAGAAGAAAGAGCCGAAAAATATCCTTCGCTCGAAGAATCCATGCCGGAAGTTTACAAAGATCTGTACGAAGTCCAGGACAAGCTGGAAAAACACTACCGCGACATGCAGGATATGGAGTTCACCATTCAGGATGGCAAACTCTGGCTGTTGCAGACACGAAACGGCAAGCGTACAGGAGCTGCCATGGTAAAAATTGCCATGGACATGCTGAAAGAGAAACTCATCAACAAGGATGAAGCCATTATGCGGGTGGAACCCGACAAGTTGGACGAACTCCTGCACCCTGTTTTTGACAAGGATGCCGTAACCAAAGCCGAAGTGGTCGCCAAAGGATTGCCTGCTTCTCCGGGTGCCGCTGCGGGCCAGGTGGTATTCCACGCCGATGATGCCGAAAAATGGGCTGCAGAAGGCAAAAAAGTGGTACTTGTCCGTATTGAAACTTCTCCCGAAGACCTGAAAGGAATGAACTCGGCCGAAGGAATCCTTACCGCCCGCGGCGGAATGACTTCTCACGCTGCCGTGGTAGCACGCGGCATGGGCAAATGCTGTGTTTCGGGTGCAGGAAGCATCAAAGTCGATTACAAGGCCCGTACCCTCGAAATGGGCGGCCACAAATACAAAGAAGGCGATTATATCTCGCTGAACGGTTCTACCGGCGAAGTGTACGACGGCATGATCAAAACCGTTGACCCGGAAATGAGCGGCTATTTCGGTCAGCTTATGAAACTGGCCGACAAAAAAGCACGGCTGGCTGTCCGTACCAATGCCGACACACCGCACGACGCACAGGTAGCCCGTGATTTTGGTGCCAAAGGCATCGGACTGTGCCGTACCGAGCACATGTTTTTCGGTGGCGATAAAATCATTGCCATGCGCGAAATGATCCTTGCCGAAGACGAACAAGGACGCCGCAAAGCCCTGGAAAAACTGCTCCCCATGCAACGCAAAGACTTCGAGGGTATTTTTGAAGCCATGCACGGACTTCCCGTAACCGTACGTTTGCTTGACCCGCCCTTGCATGAATTTGTACCCCACGACGAAAAAGGACAAAAAGAAATGGCCAAAGTCATGGGCGTTTCGCTGGCAACCATCAAAGCCAAAGTGGAAGCCCTTAGCGAGTTCAACCCTATGCTGGGTCACCGCGGCTGCCGTTTGGGCAACACTTATCCCGAAATCACCGAAATGCAAAGCCGTGCCATCATCGAAGCGGCCCTCAATCTGAAAGCCAGGAAAATCGATGCCCGTCCGGAAATCATGATTCCGCTTACCGGCACATTGGCCGAAATGAAGATGCAGGAAAACATCGTGCGCAGCACCATCGAAAAAGTATTCGAAGAAAGGGGCATGCGTATCGATTACCTTGTAGGAACCATGATCGAGGTTCCGCGTGCAGCACTTACTGCTGACAAAATTGCCCAATCGGCCGAATTCTTCTCTTTCGGTACCAATGACCTGACCCAAATGACCTTCGGTTATTCGCGTGATGATGCCGGAAAATTCCTGCCCGTTTACCTCGAAAAAGGAATCCTGAAAAACGATCCTTTCCAGGTGCTCGATCAGGAAGGCGTTGGACAATTGGTAGAAATGGCGGTGAAAAAAGGCCGTAAAACCCGCAAAAAAATCAAATTGGGTATTTGCGGAGAACATGGCGGCGAACCGAGCTCCATCGAATTTTGCCACCGTGTGGGATTACACTACGTCAGTTGCTCACCTTACCGCGTGCCGATTGCCCGCTTGGCAGCCGCACAGGCAAACATCATGAACAAAAAAAGCTGGAAAAAGAAAAACAAATAAGCTTTTTTGGATAAACTATAAAGCCGGCCAAAAGGCCGGCTTTTTTATTTTACGGGGCTAATGATTTTTCGGAGCACGATACTGTACTCCCGGTTTTATCGTTTTTACATACGGGCCGTTCCAATCCCGGTCAAAGATTGATATAAGTGGAGCCACCGCACCTTTACCGCTAAAGAATACCGAGGCATCCACGGTATTGTTAAAATAGCTCCACTGCCAGTTTCCCGTACCGATATAGGCCCGGGAAGCATCTGCCACGGCATATTTGCAATGTTCCACACGCGCATACGGTATAAAGCCTTGCGGTGAAGCAGGTACCGTACTGAATTTTACGGTAATGTTCGGAAGAACAGCAAGGCTTTTCAGGTAAGCCTGCATGGGTTCACGCAAAGCCCAGTTGGCTACAATGATTTCCACTTTCACCCCGCGGGCCGCCGCATCCCGCAAAGCATTATCCACTTCCGTCCAATACCCTCTGGGACCATAATGTATCAAAGCGGAAAACGTAAGTACCTGGATCCGCAGGGTATGCTGGGCCGACCGGATAAGACGTACCAAAGCCGGCTGTTCTGCGTTGACCCATCGGGGAATCAATGCAGGCGGGCTAAAGGCAGGAAAAGCCACCACACGACTGTTTCCAACATGCAGTATTACAGGTTCGTCCGATGTGACCGGTGCAAAATCGGGAGGCCGTACCGCGGCACGCTCAACTTTCGGAAGGACAGGATGTCCGGCAATACGCCAGTCGAAATGGAACACTGCCGCGAAAGTCCGGGCAAACCGCTTGTTATCAATACGCGCCCCCAGTTCGTGTATTTCGTCCAAAGCACGCCAATCCCAGTTTTGGCTACCAACAAACACAATACTGTCATCCACAATCATATATTTGGCATGCAAAACACCACCGGTCAAACTGTCCACCGGAAAAATGCGAATTTGAATATTAGGAGTATTTCGCAACGGGGCAATGCTTTTGCTGCTGCTACGCAGGAAAAGCCGGCCCAGCAATATCCGAACCTTCACCCCGGCACGGGCCCGCGCCATAAGGGCATCCATTACCGGAACCAAAGCCTTACCGGGTTTATTGGCAAAATAAAAAGCAGCGATATCAATACTTTGTTTTGCACCGTTGATCATTTCCAACCAAACTTTTTGTGTACGTGGGATTCCCGGCTCTCCGTAAATAGTCGCAACAGGCACACTCTCCACGATACGAAAAGTCGTGTCAGCCGCTTGCGCCTTTACGCCCGATAGTGGCAGGAACAGCAACAAAACCAAACCTGTCAACAAGAAATAAAATCTGTTCATGATAACTTTTCTTAAAATGTTATGATCGATATTTGTCTTAACCTTTTGTTTTTCTTTTTAATGCATCATTCTGTGTTTTTCCGGTTTAACCGGAAACAATTCTATTTTCAGCAGCCTATAATTACCCACTGCTCCGGAGTTCTCATTTGTAAAATTCACCACAAAGGTCAGCCTTTAAATTCCTTTATCCAAACAAAGCGGCAAGAAATTTACCGCTCGGTTTTGGGATGAAACGGTTTTGCGGGTAATGAAACATCCGAATAGCGTAAGTTTGTATTTTTGCACGAAAACCGATGCGCATGGGATACAAACAAATCTCCTTAAAACTACCTCCCGATTACACTCCCGAACAACTTCAACGCAAAGTAGCCGGAAGTTTACACATCCATGAATTTACCTTTCAAATCATTCACAAAAGTCTCGATGCCCGGAACAAACATTTTATCCATTGGGAGGTTCGCCTGTTGGTCAACTCGCCGCAAATAAAAGGTGGGGAACCGGTAAAGCGGGAAACGTTGGATATTCCCACCGAGAAAAGGAAAGAGCGCGCGATCGTTGTGGGCAGCGGACCCGCCGGCTTTTTTGCGGCTTATGTCCTGCAAAAAGGGGGCATACAAACCCAACTCATCGAGCGGGGAACGCCTGTGGACAAAAGAAGTAAAGAGATCGAAATTTTTGAAAACAGCGCCCGGTTTTTCCCAAAAAGCAACTATGCTTTCGGCGAAGGCGGCGCCGGTACTTTTTCGGATGGGAAACTCACCTCGCGGAGCAAACATATTTCACGCGAAAGACAATTTATTTTGCAAAGTTATGTTCAGGCCGGTGCTCCTCAAGAGATTGAATATTTAGCACATCCACACCTCGGTACCGATAACCTGAAAACCATTGTTAAGAACCTGAGAAGAAATTTTTTAAACCTCGGGGGAGAAATTTTGTTTGAAACCCAAATGACCGACCTGAAAACCGGAAAGGGGGAAGTGACGGCCATTGAAACGGAAAGAGGCCTCATGGAGGCCGACTATTTTATCCTTGCCACCGGTCATTCGGCTTTTGAGACCTACCGGATGCTCCTGCAGCGGGGCGTGGGCTTTCATACCAAAAACTTTGCCATTGGCAGCCGGATGGAACATCCACAAGAACTTATTAACGAAGCGCAGTGGGGTGTAAAACATCTTGCCGGGGTCAAAGCGGCCGAATACCGCCTTACTTCGCCCGGTGATGGCAAACATTCCGTTTACAGCTTTTGCATGTGTCCGGGCGGGGTCATCGTTCCGGCAACAGCCTATCACAATACCAACATTGTAAACGGCATGAGCCGTTACAAACGTAACGGGGTGTTTGCCAATGCTGCTGTGGTGGCCACGCTCAATCTGAACCGTTTGCTGAAAAAAGAAGTGTCGGCTCCGGAAGCGCTGGACTGGCTTGAGGAAAAAGAAAAATATTTTTATGAAATCACTTCGGGTTACAAAGCCCCTTTTTGCAGCATCCGAAGCTTTATGGAGCGAAAAATTTTACCTCCCGAGATCCGGGAGACCAGTTACCCCATGGGAATTGTTGAAATACCCTTGTGGGAATTGTTGCCTGCCGCTATCAGCCGGGCCCTGTCCCGCGGACTGTCCGATTTTAAAAAACGTATGAAGAACTTTGATCACGGAAACCTGCTGGGTTTGGAAAGTAAAACCTCTGCCCCTATTCAAGCCGACCGCGACAAAAACGGTTTAAGTACCGGTTTTCGCAACCTCTATCTGGTAGGTGAAGGCAGTGGTTATGCCGGTGGTATCGTCTCCAGCGCTGCCGATGGAATAAAAGCGGCCATGCATATTCTGCAAAAAGTTTAATTCACCATCGTTATGCAAAGCATGGTACTAAATTAAACCGGGAATAAATTAGCCATTCTCCTATTTTTTTTCTTTTGTACTTTCAAAGTTTGCAATACATTTGCAACGCAATTCTTCAGGGCAGGGTGAAATTCCCGACCGGCGGTGAAAGCCCGCGACTCCCGCTTATGGCGGGACTGATTCCGTGAAATCCGGAAGCCGACAGTACAGTCTGGATGGGAGAAGAATGAACTGCACAGGTACTATAAGCATCTGGCAGATGGGTATAGCATCTGCCGGGTAACTATGCGCAGGTATTTGTTGGTGATCTCCTTTTATGCCCTGTTGAATAGGGCTTTTTTTATGGTTTCATTTAAATTCTTTAAAGGCATGAAAGGAAAGATCAGTTTGTTACTCACCGGAATGTTACTCTCCGTTTCGGTATTTTCACAATCCATTGTCACCGGAATCGTGATCGATGCCCTCAACCGCCAACCGGTTGCCGGAGCACATATCCTGATCAACAAGGGCAAAGACGGTGTGGTCACAGGAAAAAACGGTGATTTCAGCTTTAATTATCCAGGAAAAAAAGGGGTCCTTTCCATCGAAAGATTGGGATACACAACATTACAAGTCCCCTTCCGGACCGATGGGGATACCACACGCATGCGGTTGCTGTTATTGCACCCGATAGCCTATTCGCTCAACGAAATAAACATAACGGCAGGCATCGCACAAGGTGAAAAAACACCGGTAAGCGTTTCCACCATTGGTGCCCGTACCATTAAAAGCCGGCTGGGCGACAGGCCGTTGCCAATGATATTAAATTCCATGCCCGGGGTTTTCAGTGTTCGCAACGGTGGGGGTAGCGGCGATGCCAGCCTGAGCATTCGCGGCTTTAAGCAAGACAACGTGGCCCTGTTGCTCAACGGAATTCCCATTAACGGCGTGGAAAACGGGTTGGTATATTGGAGCAACTGGCTTGGGCTGAGCGATGCCGCTGCCAGTATCCAGGTACAAAAAGGGCCCGGGTTCTCTAGTCTGGCAACCAATGCTGTGGGCGGCAGCATCAACATCATTACCGAAAAAGGAAACCGTCCCAAAGGCGGCAGTTTCAGTTTTCAAATCACCGATTATGGGAACCAAAAAACCACCCTCGCCCTGAACAGCGGTAAAATGCAAAACGGATGGAATATCGCCTTCCTTGGCACTTACTATTCGGGAAAAGGTTATGTGGACGCTACTTATGTTAAAGGTTTTTCCTATTTTTTAAGCGCCAACAAACAGTTGAACGCGGTAAACCACCTGAACATCACCCTGTTGGGATCACCACAACACCACGGCCAGCGTACCCAACGGCTGTCGGAACAGGAGGAAAAGCGTTTCGGCAACAAATACAATAAAGATTGGGGCGGACTCAACGGCCGGATGCTGAATGCCTCCGAAAATTTTTACCACAAACCTTTTCTCACAGTAACCCTCGATACCAAGACCGGAGAAAAAAGCCGCCTTTCCAATACGGTTTTTGTCAGTTACGGTTCCGGTGGAGGAAAATGGTCCGAAAGCTTTCATTACGCCCCTTCCGTTTTTACCTATTTAAACAGTTCGGGACAAATCGACTGGTCTGAAATATATGATCAAAATGCCGGTAATACGGACAAATATGTGCTGGCCAACGGCGATACGGTATCGGGATATTCCAAAAACGTTTTGACCCATTTTCTGGCAAGTCATATCCAAACGGGTTTTATGAGCACTTTTGAGCAAAAACTGAATAGCCATCTGAAATTTACCACGGGCATATACTATAATTACCTGAATTCCTTTTTACGTGAAAAAATCACCGATCTCATGGGCGGCAAATTCTACATTGAAGATTATGCCTGGTCGTTGAGCGGAGTAGCCGGGCGCCGCCAGATTATGCACACGGGCGATATCATTAAAGTTAACAACAACACCCTGATCAACCGGCTGTCAGCCTATGCAAAGATGAGTTTTAAAGATGCACACTGGCAAGCTTATATGGCAGTCAACGGCAATAACCAATGGTACCGGCGTATTGACCGGTTCAATTACATTGACAATACCAAAAGCCCTGTCATCAGCCGCTCCGGTTTCGATGTCAGAGGGGGTATCAGCTATCTGCCGGCACCGCAACACAACTTTTACCTGAATGCCGCCTACATTTCAAGGGCACCTTATTTTAAATATGTCTTCGGAAATTTTAACAACACCCCGGTGCAAGGCCTGGAAAACGAAACAATAAAAACCGTCGAAGCGGGATACCGTTACAGCAGTCCGGCATTTCATGCCAAATTGGATGCTTTTTATACTTTATGGCAAAATGTTTCCATGTTGAGCAACGAATATGTCCAACTTTCCGATAACCGTCAGTCGCGTGCCATGGTACACGGACTGAATAGCCTCCATAAAGGGTTGGAAATGCAGATAAATTACAAAATCAACAACCGCTTGAGCATTGGAGCAATGGCAACATGGGGTAATTACCGTTGGCAAAATGATGTCTCGGCCACCCTGATCAATGACCAGAATGTGGTAACCGATACCGTCCATGTTTATGCCCGCAACCTATACGTAGGCGGCACAGCCCAGCAACAGGTGGCCGCTTACGCCGGTTTCAGACTGCTGAACCTGTTCAACATCCATATAGATTGGAGTTGGTATAACAAAATATTTGCCGATTTCGACCCCATAAACCGCACACGACCCCAAGACCGTGCACAACCCTATGCTTTTCCTTCCTACCAGCTGCTGAATGCCTCTGTTACCCTTCCTTTTCAAATGGGAAAACTCCCTGCCATAATCCGGTTAAACGGTTACAACCTGCTTAACCAAATACACATTGAAACCGGCCAGGATGGCAACAGGCACGACCTGGAAAGTTTCAGTGGCTTCTGGTCGTTTGGAATTAACTTTAATTTAACATTAAAAGTGTATTTCTAATCTGTTGCTTATCAAGCCTTAGCAATTTTTTTCAACAGTTTCAGGCAGGTTTTTCAACAAGCCGGACAATCTTAAATAATTGTTTCTCTTTCATTTACACCTGAAAAGAGCGCCTGCACGCTATTTCAGAATGTTTCTTAATAAAAATTTTAACAAAACGAGCCAAATAATTCCATATTTTCGCCCCATAATTTTTAGGAACCTAATTTTAATTTAAAATTTTAGTTTTATGAAACGTGCAAATTTACTTTTAACCCTGCTGGTCAGCCTGCTTTTTGCAGGATCCACAATTGCCCAGGGTGTTGTACAGGGCATCGTCATGGATGCCAGTAGCCATGAGACCCTAGTGGGGGCCACCGTGGTTGTGGAAGGGACAACGGCTGGTATTACCACCAATTTGGATGGTAGCTTTACTTTGATTGCCCCCGCCGGCAACCAAAAGTTAAAGATTTCTTATGTGGGTTACGAACCCAAAGAAATCAGCCTGACTATTAAAAACGGGGCGACTTACAACCTCGGTAAAATCAACCTGAAGAGCAGTGCCATTGGTCTGCAACAGGTGAATGTGCTGGCTTCGGTGGCTGTGGACAGAAAAACACCGGTAGCTGTTTCCACCATTAACTCCAAAACCATTGCCGACCAACTGGGTACGAGGGATTTACCTTCGGTTATGGTCAACACCCCCAACGTTTATGTAACCCCGACCGGTGGCGGTTACGGAGACTCCCGTATCAATGTGCGTGGTTTCGACCAAAGAAACGTGGCTGTTATGATCAACGGTATTCCGGTGAATGATATGGAAAACGGTTGGGTTTATTGGTCCAACTGGGCAGGTTTGGGTGACGCTACACGTTCGATTCAGATTCAACGTGGTTTGGGAGCTTCCAAACTGGCTATCAACTCTGTCGGTGGTACCATTAACATTATCACCAAAACTTCCGACATGAACAAAGGCGGTTCCATTTACATGTCCACCACCGATTACGGTCTTTTGAAACAGATGTTGACCCTTTCGACCGGTAAACTGAAAAGCGGAACCTCCATTACTTTTGTGGGTTCGCATACCGCCGGTAACGGATACATTGATGCTACCTGGGTAAAAGCCTGGTCCTACTTCCTGTCGGTTTCCCAGGAAATCAACAAAAACAACCAGTTGGTATTCACCCTGATCGGTGCTCCCCAACAACACGGCCAACGGAACGGTTATTACATGCTGACACCTCAGATGTATGACAAATACGGCCCCAAATACAACGAAAACTGGGGATGGCGCGGTGGCGAACAGTTGAACGAACGTGTCAACTTTTACCACAAACCGCAAATGGCTTTGAACTGGTATTGGAAAATCAATGAAAAAGCCCATTTGGCCACTTCGGCTTACTATTCGTTCGGTAAAGGCGGCGGGTCCGGTCCTTTGGGATACGGTGCTTACAAATACGAACCCCCGAAAACTGCCTTCGGTCAGTATGACTGGGATGCCATGGGACAAATCAATGCCGGTAACATTGATACGGCCAATGCCCGTATGGTCGGAGCTTATTATATCAGCCGCGGAGACACCGTATTTGAAGCCCGCTCGCAACACATCATCCGTAACACGAACAATAACCACCAGTGGTATGGTTTACTTTCCACTTTAAACGTTAACTTCAGTGATATGTGGAAACTAACCGCCGGTATTGACATGCGTCATTACAAAGGCGAACATTACCGTGAAGTGAGAGACTTGCTCGGTGGTGATTATTGGTACGACCGTGCCTTCGGTGCAACCAAAGTAGGTGACAAAATTGCCTACTGGAACGATGGGATTGTTTCCTATGCCGGGGTTTTTGCCCAAATGGAATACACCAAAGGCATTTTCAATGCTTTTGCCACCGGTACTTTCTCCAACACATGGGATACCCGTGTGGATTATTACAATTATACCCCCGGCGTGGGTGAACGCAGCAAAACACTTTCCAATGTGGGTTACGACTTTAAATTGGGTGCCAACCTGAACATTTCGGAAAGAAGCAACGTTTTCATTCACGGCGGTTATTACTCTCGTGTACCTTTCTTCCGCTTCATGTTCCTGAATTACAGAAATGATGTGAACAATAACCTGGCCAACGAAAAGATTTCGGCTCTCGAAGCAGGGTACAACTACCTTGCCCCTAAATTCACCGCCCGTGTCAACGCCTATTATACCGTTTGGTCGGACATCAACCTGCTGACCGGTTTCCGGGCTGACAACGGCAACTATGTCAATGCTTTTATGGCTGACCTGAAAGAGGTACATACCGGTATTGAAATCGAAGCTACATGGAAAGCGACCCGTTGGATGCGCCTCGGCGGCATGATGAACTTCGGCAACTGGAAATATGCCAACGATGCTACCGCCACCTTATATGATGATCAAACCCATCAGGAAATCGGTAAAGGAACCATTTATACCAAAGACCTGAAAATTGGTGACCAACCGCAAACTTCTTACGGTTTAAACGGAACATTTAAAGTAACACGGAAGCTCACGCTGAGTGCCCATTACCTGTACTATGCCAATCTGTATGCGCACTTTACACCCGAAACCCGTAAAAACCCCAACGACCGTGCACAGGCCTACAAACTGCCCAACTACGGTATGCTGAACATGCGTTTGGGCTGGGCTTTCAAAATTGCCGGTCTGGATTCGTATTTCAACTGGAATGTTTATAACGTAACCGATAACGTAACCCTGGTTGAAGCAGAAGACAAATACGATGCTGCTACCGGAACCCACGTATTCAAAAAAGGTTTCTACAGCTGGGGACGTAACATGAACTTCTCGCTGAAGATCAAATTCTAAAATTGCCTTTCGCAATCAAAAAAGCCCCTTTGTTTGAAGGGGCTTTTTTTATATCTTTCCAAAAATTTTAGCTTATGAAATCCACAAAAACAGATCAATGGATATTTTCGGTTTTGGCACTCATCGTATTCTTGTTCGCCGGATGTGATAAAACCATAAAAAACGAGCGTGACCCGTCGCAAAAGCCGTATGTAGTCATGCTTTCGCTGGATGGATTCCGTTGGGATTATCCTCAACATGCCAAAACACCGGTCTTGGATTCGCTGAAAAAAGCCGGTGTTTTTGCCGAAATGATCCCCAGTTTTCCCACCAAAACGTTTCCCAACCATTATACCATGGCCACCGGGCTCTATCCGGATCATCACGGCATTGTACTGAACACGTTTTATGCTACCGACCTGCACATGAAGTACAGCATTTCAGACCGGGCCTCGGTGGGCAACGGCATTTTTTACGGCGGCGAACCCATTTGGGTCACAGCCCAAAAACAGGGTATGCATGCCGCTACACTTTTCTGGGTAGGCTCTGAAGCAGCCATTGAAGGCATCCGCCCGGATATCTGGTATCCATACAACCATACCTTGCCCTTTACATCACGCATCGACAGTTTGGTACGATGGCTTTCATTTCCCGATTCCATCCGTCCCCATCTCATCCTGTGGTACTACCCCGAACCCGATGGATACGGGCACCATTACGGCCCTGCCGGGAAAAAAACGATCCAAATGGTGGAACAACTCGACCAATGGCTGGGAAAATTCTTCACAGCCATGCGGAAACTGCCTGTTTATGATAAATTGAACTTCATCATCACCTCCGATCACGGCATGGGCCCTATCTCCAACGACAGGGAAATCCTGCTGGATCATTTTATCGACACCTCCAACCTGACCTACAAAGATGGAGGAAATCCGGTATATAACCTTGGCGTAAAAAAAGGAAAACTGGAAAAAGTGTACGGGCAACTGAAAAAAGTACCGCACCTCAAAGTATGGAAACACGACAGCCTGCCGGCAAGGCTGCATTACGGTACCAATATACGCACCCACGACCTGACCATAGTGGCCGATTCCAACTGGAGCATCTATTGGTCGTGGCATGTGGGACACGGCAACGGCACCCACGGCTATGATAACCGGTGGCGCGCCATGCATGCTATTTTTTATGCTGCCGGCCCGGCTTTTAAAAAGGGATATACACAAAAAAGCTTTGAAAACGTTGACCTCTATCCCCTCATTGCCAAGATCTTGCATCTTCAACCTGCAAAAACCGATGGCAAATTACAGGAGGTGGAGGGAATGCTTCAATAAAAACCCCTTTGCAATTACAATATCCGGTTTACCGCTATCACGTTCCGTTGGATCCCATCACGGAATACCTCTCTTTTTGCTTTTGATGTATCATCATTCCCATTTTGGGAAACAGTTTCCCGAAATGGGAATACTTTTGGACATCCCCCTTCCCTTAATGTCTTTTTAAATCACTATTATACAGTACCTTAAATTGTATTTTACTGGATTGGTACAAGCATTGCATTATGGTAAAACGGAGCATTGCGTGCACAAAACAATATATCGACAGTTATGAAATTTGTATATATTTGCCGGCCGAAAAAGGAAAAAAGTTTACTGCATAACGGCAGTGACCTGTTACATGAGTTCTGGGTAAGTCCTCCTATTGAAATGCGACATAATTATATTGCCATCCGTAAAGTTGTAGGGAACCTATTTTACTATACGGGTATTTAAATAGCTTTTAAACTGAATGAAAAAACTTGTTTACATATTAACGGCTTTTTTGGTCTTTGGTCTTTGGACATGCTCCAAGCCGGACTTATACGAAGGAACAGAAGGCCATCGTGAAGTCCGGAGCATGAATGATCTTGTGGTGGATCCTCATTTTAACTGGAAAACTACTCAAACAGTAGCAGTGGACATAAAGTTGCCCACCGATTTGAACGTACTGCCCCTCACCATTGAAAGCAAAGATGGAAAGCGGGTCTATTTTACCGGCTATCCTGAAAACGAAAGTAATGAACTGAAAACTAAGATTACCATTCCCACCTACGAAAAGCAACTCCGGATCACCTTTGCCAAGCAGGCACACGTTTCAGCAAGGATAGTACCTGTTGCGGGGAAGCAGCTGTATTACAACCTGGCAGGCCAGCTCAAAAGTGTGAAAATGGTTTGCGACCTGACCGGACTGCGCAGTTATTCGCAAGGCGGATGGCATGCCCCGGCCCATGGCAACAATGCCGGTGTGCTCCGCGACAACCATTTTAATGATGTTTTTCCTACCGGATTGGTGGTGGGCGATCCCAACCATTACACCATGACTTTTACTTCTGCCGCTGCCGTAGCGCACTTTCTACCGGCAGGAGGCAATTCACATGTTTTAACCCAAAACCTGACCAACCCGGCCAATGCTTCCCTCACAGGTGAATGGGCCGGCCAGATCGTAGCTGCTGTTTTGAATGTGGCATTTAACGACAAAGGTTATCTCGGGTCGGGACCCAACAAATTAAAAGATTTGGTTTTCCTGGCAGGTCCCTTTCAGGGAATGTCTGTTGCCAATTTTCTTGCTGTAGCCAACAAGGCCATTGGCGGAGGCGGTTTGAGTGGATTTAGCATCAACGAGATTGCTTATGCAGCCGAACAAATCAACACCAATTTTGAAAATGGACACGACTTGAACTATTTCACCTGTCCATCCAACGGGGGAAGCGGTGGCGGAGGCAATGGCACCGGTCCCACAGAAGTCCATTCGACGGGAACCCTGGCTTACGAAGATCTTTGGCCCTGGAAAGGAGATTACGATTTTAACGATTTGGTCATCAATTATGATTTCGATATTTTTAAGAATGTGCACGAGCAAATCCGGCACATTACCGCTACATTTGTGATTTATGCTTTCGGGGCATCCTATTACAATGGTTTCGGATTTGAACTGCCCGGTGTTTCGCCGGATGCGCTGCTTAGCGTAACAGGTTCCCGTTTGAAACCCTCTTCATATGTTCATTTACGTACCAACGGTTTGGAAGAAGGCCAGCCCCATGCCACGGTGATTGTTTTTGATGATGCTTTTGATGTTATGCCTTCACCGGGAGGAGGTATTGGTGTCAATACGGTACCCTCTGCTCCTTATGTTACGCCCGACACGATTGTGATTGAAATGCGTTTTATGAACAACGGGGTACCGGCACCCGGCGGGCCGGTCACTTTTTCCCAGTTGGATATCGGCAACTTCAATCCTTTTCTCATGGTCAACCAGCAACGTGGGGTGGAAGTACATTTGCCGGGTTATCCACCGACAGCCCTTGCCAACCAACAACTCATCGGTACGGGCCAGGATGATGGCAACCACGGGACGGACAGGTATTACCGAACCATAAACAACCTGCCGTGGGCCATTAACATCCCCGAAGTATTTAGTTACCCTATTGAAAAGCAGGATATTACCGGCGCATTCCTTCATTTTGCCGAATGGGCGGAAAGCGACGGACAAAGCTATCCCGACTGGTACAAAGACAAACCGGGATACCGGAACGAAAATTTAATTTATCACCATCAATAGAAACAGACGCCTCGTGAAACTGCTGCACACCATAAAACTGCTGGCACTTTTTGCGCTGATATTTTCGGCCGTCTCCTGCGAAAAACAGCCATTGGCACCAATGGAACAAACCAAAGAAGTGGTTTTCAGCAGTAAGGCTATTGAGAACAATTTATTAAAAACAGTAGTTGCCCCGCCTGATTACGCCATCGTAAAAATCAACGACAAAACTTTCAAAATACCTGTTTACCAAGCCAACGGACAAATTTATACAACGGCCATCAAACTGGAACCGGGAGAATATACGCTTCAACTGTTTGTTTTAATGCGGTCCGTAAATCCGGAAAGCGATTCCACGAATGATGTGCCTGTTTACGCCCTGCCCATGGCCGGTTCGGTTTATGCCGCTTTTGTTCGACAACCGGCCGGATTCCACTTTAGCGTAGGCACACTGAATAAAGAAGAAGTACCCATAGAGGTTTTGTTTTTCAAACCGGAAGACTACCAAAAGTTCGGGTTTGATTTCACCATTTTGCCACATACGGCTTTCCGCAGCCAACGGTTTGCCGGCCGTTTCTTTCCTTCGGATATAAACGCTTATGCCGGATCGCTGTACCAATCACAAGCCAACGGGCTACAACCTGAAATGCCGGCCATTTTCCGCATAGATGTTTACCGGAACGGCCATTTTGTAAAATCTTATACCAATGAAGGAAAAGACGCCAGCCGGCCGCTGGAGGTCAGCTACCCGGATGACAAACAAAGTACCGATCATTTTCGGTTTGATTTGTATTTATATGCCCGGAAGGGAAATGGCTTTGGTTACCGGTTTATCCATTCCTGGTATTTTCAAGATGACCAACAGTTGCAGCACGACAGCAACGGTATTGTCCGGTTTGTTGTAGGAAATGCCCAACAACAGGCCAACTATATTTTCGGGCCCGTGCTGAACCTACCGGAAAACTGTACCTTAACGGTCGATCCGGGATATGCTCCGGGCAGTCTCGGAACCTATTTTGATGGCCGGTTACAAAATATTCCGGCCGGCTATGCCATGCCAAATGGTACCGGCCCTTTTTGGTGCGGCACCGACACCGTGAGTATCAACCTGGGCCATCCGTACAATATGAAGGTTTTCAGCTCTATGGCCCCGGATGAGCTACCGCTTTATGCAAAACATCCCAGACGCTGGAATGCCATCAACTGGCTCTTCAACCACCTGGACAGGTATGCTTTTTATGATTGGGACATTTTGCAAGGTGCCTGTTGGATGATTTTGAACGACTGGAACGGTTTGGGCCACAGCGGCGTTTCGGATGCCAACTCGGTGGTTTTGCGGATGGCTGCCGATGCCCGTCAACACGTCGATTTTATCCCGGACTTCGGACAAAAAGCAGCCGTCATTTTTATCCCCGTCAATACCCCACCGGACGAAACAACACCAAAGGTACAAGTGGTATTTTCGTTTGTGGATATATAAATAAAATATGATTTTTTAAATGATTAAAAACAAGTTTAGGACATTAGCAAGATAGATGTTAACCCACAAACCTTTTATTGAACAACCGTTTTTTCCGCTTTTATAAAGATGAACTTTTTTATTCAGTAAAAAACAACACCTTACATATCATGAATATCAAAATCAACCAGATGACAACCATGCTTTTTATCAGCAATTTACTTTGGGAATCATTCTTCCCATTTTGGGAAAATTTGATAAACAAAAACGTTACAATAACCCTATTTTTAACTTGATTTTCAATTTCTTATATATTTTGGCAAAATGATTGTTCAACAAATAAAAAAGGCAACTAACAAAAGAAAAAATAAATAAAAACAAATAAATTTAATTAATCATTTTAATCATTTTATTATTAACTATCATGAAACATTTTAGATTACTTAAACTGTTTGCCATTGCCGCACTGACCACGGCTGTTGTGGCCAGTTGTAACAAAGCACCGGCTCCTGTAAACGGCGACGACAATGCGCCTCAGGAAGTAACCTTTTCGAGTCCTTTAGCTCAAAAAACCGGCAACAAAGTGGCCGGAACCATCAACGGATTGAAAAGCAGTGAGGCCAACAACGATGAGTTGAAAGCCAGCTATGCAGAAATTGTGATTGACGGGACAACGTACACTCCCGAAGTGTATTATCTGGATGGGGTAGCCTATACCCAAGCGATCAAGCTGACCCCCGGCAACCATACCATTTCTGAATTTATGTTGATGAATGACAACAACACTCCTGATGACAACAGCGATGATGTGATTGTGAGTGCTGCACCGAAAGCCAATTCTCCTTATGCCGCCTTCGTGAACCACCCGCTGGATTACGACATCACGGTAACCGCCTTTCACAAAAACCAGGTAGACATCGAAGTTTTGAAATTTACGCCTCAGGAATACACAGCTTTTGGTTTCGACTGGTTTACCATGTCGCAAACGACAGTGCGTGAACAGGTATTCTTTGGAGACATCAGCGTGAAACATCCTTCGGATTATGCCGGTTCGCTCTATGCCCAGCAAAGCAATGGGTTGCAAGTTGACATGCCTGCCATTTTCAAAATCAAAGTTTACCGCAACGGCGCATTCCTGGTTTCGTACGACAACGAAGCCAACCTGGGCGAAGGAGATGTATTGCATGTGGCCTATCCCGACAATGCCAATACCACCGATCATTTTCGCTTTGATTTATACATTTATGTAAAAATAGGCGATACATTCGGTTACAAAAAATTCTATTCCTGGACCTTTGATGATGACCAGAAAATTCCTGCCGGCAGTGATGGTGTGGTTGATTTTGTTTTGGGTAATTCCAACGCCACCCAACCCGATCTGCTGCTGCCCCCTTACATGAACCTGCCGGAGAGCTGTACGTATAAGATTGTAGGAAATTACGGTCCCGGATCACTTGGCGGCTATGTGGATGCCAAACTAACCAACGTAGGCAACGGATACGATTTTACCAACGGAACCTATGCTTCCTATTGTGCCGACAAAGATGTAACCATCAACGTAAACCATGCTTACGATATGGATGTATATAGCTCACTGTATCCGAATCTTTTACCCGCTTTTGCAGCTCAACCTGACAAATGGGCACGTGTCAACTGGCTGTTTAATCACTTGGACAACTATCCGAACCACACCTGGGGCGAATTGCAAGGAGCCATTTGGTTTATTATGAACAACTGGGATGGTCATGCCGAAGGCGGTGTTCCGGCTGCCGATGCCGTTGCCCATCAAATGGCCAACGATTCGCAAAGCCATACCGATTTTACTCCGTTGCCGGGCGGTTGGGCTGCCGTGATTTTTGTTCCTCATGGTACCGATCCCAACCAGGGAACCGCCAACCTGCAAACCATGTTTGTCCAAGTTGACCCGTGATAACCGGTTTTTTTAAATGGCAAAAAAACGCTTTTCCCAAAATGGGAAAAGCGTTTTTTCTTTTTCTAAGAGACAGCCTTGAGCGCCGGATGCGGCAGGGAGCGAAGCGGCAGCTCGCCGTGGCCGGGCCGGAGG
>CAYYRE010000027.1:0-24123 GCA_964473895.1 uncultured Lentimicrobiaceae bacterium
AATAAAAATGAGTGCCAAAACAGAACTCAACAGGCCTTGCAGAAGAATATGCTGAAAAGTATACCCCGGATTTCCCGGTAACAAATACAAAACGCCATCGGAAACTACATTGAATACCACCAAAAAAATCAGAACATCTTTAAAGTTTTTCATGACAAAACGATTTTGCACCTCCAAAGGTATAAAACTTTTTCCTTAAAAGTTACTGCAGACCGCATTAAGACGGGGAACTGCCAAATCCATGTTCATTTTACAATGGCTTTGAACAGAGGTAATGCCAACAAATCCGAAAGTTTTTCGATGGCATAGAACTTTTCCCACTGTTTCGGATCTTCCGTGGTTTCCTCATGCACCCAGGTGGTATGATACGGAACATGCACCCCCCAGGCACCCAGTTTCAGCAAAGGCAACACATCCGATTTCAACGAATTACCCACCATCATAAATTCTTCCGGTTTTACCCCGAGGCGTTTGAGCAGCCGCCGGTAATTCTCTTCTTTTTTATCACTCATCACTTCGATGTGGTGAAAACAGGTGTGGAGACCCGATTTTCTCAACTTCCGTTCCTGGTCCAACAGGTCGCCTTTGGTAGCAAGAATCATGGGGAAGTGCCCTTTGAGCTGTTGCAGCACCTCACGGGCACCATCCAGCAAAACCACGGGTTTGTTTAACAACGACTTCCCCAAACCGATAATTTTTTGAATCACCTCTGCCGGTACTTTATTCTCAGTTATCTCCAACGCCGTTTCTATCATCGAAAGCATAAACCCCTTGGCCCCATATCCGTATAGGGGAAGGTTCCTGATTTCCATTTCGTATAAATGCGTCATGATATCCCGTGGGGCGGCATACCGGGAGAGTAATTTCACAAATTCTTTTTCCGTGTCGCGATAATAGGTTTCGTTCATCCACAACGTATCATCGGCATCAAACCCCAAAATCTTTATGTTTTGCATAAATTTCTTTTTGGTAAAATCTACTCGATTGATTTTTTGAAACCCGGGACTTTGCGATAGTGTGTTCCTTGTTCAAAATCATAAGCCATCCCTATCAAAAGAGGCTCGCTCCAGGCCCGGCCGAAAAAGGAGATGCCCACGGGAAGCCCTTGGATAAAGCCCATGGGAACCGTTATATTGGGATAACCCGAAATGGCGGCAATAGAAGAACACCCCACCATAAAATGATCACCGTTCACCAGATCGGTTTTCCAGGCCGGTCCGCCTGTCGGGCCAATGATGGCATCAAGGTGATATTTGTCCATAATGCGATCCACCCCTTCTTTCCTGCTTCCTTTCCGGATTTTATCCAAAGCCTTTTTGTATCCGGGACTATCCAATCCACCTTTGGCTTCCGCTTCGAGCAGCAGTTTTTGATCAAAATATTTGAGTTCCACCGAATCGGATCGATTAAACGCGAGGAGTTCTTTCAGGCTTTTTACCGGTGCCTGCGGCCCCAGCGACCGGAAATATTGGTTCAATCCGTCTTTAAACTCATACAGCAGCACCTGAAACGAAGCGGATTCCACGCCGGGAGGGAAAACTTTTCCTATTTTCACCACAGTTGCCCCTTGCTTTTGCAAAAAGCGGACAGCCCGGTACATTAAAGTATCCACTTTATAATCTTTGCCCAGGGCCGGCATATACAAGCCAAGCCGTTTTCCTTTCAGGATGCCTTTTTTCAAAAACGGGGTATAATCACGATAAGCATGGCCTGCCGAAGCCAGTGTTTTGCTGTCGGTGCTGTCGACACCGGTAAGTACACCCAGAACAATGGCGGCATCGGTAACCGTACGGGTCATTGGGCCGGGGGTGTCCTGGGTAAATGAAATGGGAATAACGCCGCTGCGGCTGATCAATCCCACCGTAGGTTTTATGCCTACCAAACCATTGGCATTGGAAGGGCAAACAATGGAGCCATCGGTTTCGGTACCGATACCGGCCATGGCAAGGTTTGCCGATACGGCAGCTCCCGGACCGGAACTGGATCCGCAAGGATTGCGATCCAACACATAAGGATTCTTGGTTTGACCTCCCATACCGCTCCAGCCACTGGAGGAAAAACTGCTGCGGAAGTTGGCCCATTCGCTCAGATTGGCTTTTCCGATAAGGATGGCCCCGGCGGCGCGCAAACGCGCCGCCACCCAACTGTCGTGCAACGGGTGCGAACCTTTTAACGCCCGCGAACCCCCGGTACAAGCCATTTTATCATGCGTGTCGATGTTGTCTTTCAAAACAACGGGAATGCCGAACAAAGGTCCTTTGGCTTTTCCCGCCGCAAGCATCCTGTCCAACGAATCGGCAATCTTCATGGCATCCGGATTCACGGTAATATAAGAATTCAAATGTGGCCCGTGTTTATCCAATGCATCAATACGTATCAAATATGTTTTGACAACTTCTTTTACCGTAAACCGGTGGGTCCGGTAACCCTCCAACATTTGCGGTATGGTCATTTCATTCAGGGGCAGCCCCATGTCGCCACATTGTTCACAGGGGATTTGATTTTGTTTGCCAGAAGTTTCTGTCCGGTTTTGACAGGAGACAAAAAACAGGGTCGTAAAAAACAACACCCTAAAAACAAAAAAATAGGTAATTTTTTTCATGGTTAATAATTTTTAAAAGATTTGATTATCCCATAATTACAATACTGTAGGGGTGTTTTTCTGTTTGGATTCTGCATTTTATGATTGAGAATTTGTCGATTCAAAAGAATTTTCAGAATCCTCTTTAGCCACCTTCTGCAACAGTGCTTTTAAACATTCTTTTCTAAAACAAAAACCGGGGGTTTGTTCCCTGTAGCGGCGATAGGCATCACCAAATTTACGCATGGCTTCGGGTTCTTCCACCACCTTGATCATAAGCAGCATAAAAAGCATTTCGGCAGGTGCAATCACCAGTATAAAAGATGGGGAACCCGCCAGCAAAGCGACAGCTAAAGGGAAGAACAACAATCCGAGATGCATGGGATGACGCATATACCGGTACACCCCCCGCGACACCAAAACATTGGTCTCCATACGGGGAAGTGTTCCTTTCCTGCCGTATTTTGCCAGCGTCCGGCCCGTATTCCGGCTGACCCTCATAACCATCTTCAGTACATAAAGACCGGCGATAAAACTCACCCCGTGAAACCACAAGCTATCATACAGTGCGGGAAACCATTTTTGATCAAGCCACCACCCTCCGGCTACTCCCCCCGCCAGCATGAGCAGCCAAACAGCCATACGTGCTACCGTTTTCATCGTTTGAAATTTCTCCAAAAATAACCTTTTTGATTCAAATCATAAACAAAATAACATACAGTCATTCAAAAGATATAGCAATAGCATCAGTGGCAAAAGGTTTTCCCGGACAACAACAAACAAAACTTTATTTGGATTTAGACCAAATAAATAAAAATATTTTTACTTTTGCTGTGATGATTTTAACACCAAAAAAATACCTTATGCAAAAAAATAAAAATACCATTTTGGAAGTTGCCTATAAAGTTTTGTTGGATGATGCCAACGGTGAAATGATAGAATACGCCGATGAAGACAACCCGTTGCGTGTTGTCTTAGGGCAAAACGATTTGATTCCAGGATTCGAGGAAGGATTGAGAAACAGAAGCGCCGGTCCTTTTTCGTTTGTCATTGAACAGGAAAAAGCTTTCGGCCCCCGCTATGAAGCGTTGGTAACCGAAGTACCGAAAACCGCATTTGAAGAAAACGGAAAAATAAGAGATGACCTTCTTTTCACAGGAAACCGCATCAACATGCTGGATAACAGAAAAAGAAAAGTTCAGGGAACTGTTTTACAGATCAACGAAACGGATGTACTCATGGATTTTAACCATCCGTTGGCCGGCAAAACGCTGGTGGTAACCGGTGAAATTTTGTCTGTGCGCCAAACAGCGAAAAAGGAAGCTGACCCTGCAGAAGGTTGCGGATGTGGTTCCGGTTGCGGATGTTCTCAGGAAAAAGAAGAAGAAGAAGAATTTTGCGAAACCTGTGGCAATCCGGCCGAAAAAATGGGACAGGGTTACGGCAACTGCCAATGCGGGACTTAACCCCCGAAAAGGATAAAATTTCCTGCGCCGAAATCCACGGATACTGAAATTTTTTAAGCGGCCTAAAATTCAAGTCTCAAAACGTAAACTTTTTCGTTAAAGATACTTTGCGTTTTGCGTTAGGCGTTTTGCGTTTTGTGTTTTGTGTTTTGTGATTTCAGGCTTACATCCATGCGCTGCCAAAACAATGCAGGCAACCGGCCGGTGATTATTTGAATATCCGCATCTGGTCCAGCGCTTCCTGATACTTTTTGGCATTGCGCTGGTGTTCGCGGTTGGTTTTGGCAAACACATGATATCCCGACAGATCGCTTTTGGCGCAGAAATAGAGGTAATGGGTTTTGTCGTAATTCAACACGGCATCAATGGAAGCAATGGAAGGAATACAAATGGGACCCGGAGGTAATCCCCGGTGCAGGTAGGTATTATACGGTGATTTTACTTTTTTCTGTACATTCAGCACACGATGGATATTGGGATTGCCCAGTGCATAAATCACGGTTGGATCGGCCTGCAGCCGCCATCCATCTTTTAGCCGGTTGATATAAACACTGGCAATACGCGGTTTTTCATCATTTTTATTGGTTTCCTTTTCCACAATGGAAGCCAAAATCATGACCTGCGTAGGAGTCAGCCCGATGGCTTTGGCTTTGGCCAGCCGGTCGGCATTCCAAAACTTATGGTATTCACGGATCATCCGTTTCACAAAAGCTTCGGCAGTGGTGTTCCAATAAAACCGGTAAGTGTTGGGGATAAAAAGCGTCAATACCGGAACCGTATCGGCACCGGCTTTTTTCAGATTGGACGAATCGGTCAGAAAGGCTACGATACCGGACGAATCGGCTTCAATCTGCCGGCCCACTTTTCCGGCCAACTGATAAATGTCACGCACATTGTTGAAGGTCACATTTACCGGAACCTGTTTCCCCGCCCGCAGCATATCCACCAGCGCATTGTTACTCATACCGTTCACCAGAATGTACCGCCCGGGCTTTACCAATTGCGGTAATTTTTTCTTTTGGGCCCACCATTCAAAGTTTTTCCGGTGAATCACCAGTCCTTTTTCATACAAAATCTCCTTCAACTGTTGAAAGGTAGCGCCCGTAGGCACATAAATACTGACCGGTTGGTCATGGGGCGTCCACACATTGGGCCCTTCAATCACACGATACAAAAAGTATCCGGATGCCAGGGCAAGTAAAATCAGCAAAAACAAGAAGCGCATGAGGAATTTCCCCAGCGGACTGCGTTTTTTAACATTCCTGGCGTATTTTGAATGATAGTAAGCCATGCCAATTCTTTTTTCCTTTTATTTTTCAGCGATCAATTGCAAAAAGAATTCCCCTTTCCACACATTTCCCACCCGGTTCCACTCTTTTTTCTCACCAGCCACCTTAAAATTCCGGCTTTCGAAAAGTTTCAAACTGGAGGGGTTATCCTCGCCCACATTACAGTAAAGCTGATGCAAATTTAAAAAATTAAAAGCATAATCCACCAGCAAATCAAGGGCTTTTCCGGCCAGCGAACGTCCCCGGTATTTTTCCATCAGGACAATCCCCACCCCTCCCCTGCTATGGAAGGCATCCAAATCAAAAAGGTCTATCGTCCCGACGGGAGCCGTTTGATCCGTATCATGCCATTCGATGATAAAACGCACTTGCCGGGCAACAAAAGGATCCTGTTTTTCGGCAGAAAGAATATACTGTTCCAAGTCATACCTTGAATAAGGCACCCTTGTTTCCGAAACCGTCCACAGTTTCGTGTCATTTTCCAGCCCAAACAAGAAGTCAACATCTTCCGGCTCGGGTGCCCGCAACGTTAGGTTTTCTTTTTTCAACATAATGGAACAAAATTGCAACTTTCCGGGGAAACTTTCACCATTTTTTAAAAATTTTGGAACCCGACTTCATAAAATCCACGCCGGCTCCATTTTTCCGTCTAACCCGGTCATATTGACAGTTTTCCGCCATCCCCTATTAACAAAAGTTAATCCACTGACAGAGGCATGATTATTGATATATTGAAAAAGCCGCACCGGCGGCAAAAAGTGTGCGATATTTTTTGTAAATTGTACCGTTTTTTGAAATCAAAAAAAGCGACAGGAAAACAAAATAAATTGTTTAATTTTAAAACCTTAAACCCATGAGCAACAACAGTTCACATTCAGGCTTTGCATTTTTCTCGGGCATGGTAATCGGTGCCGCCATTGGTGCCATTGCCGGATTGCTTTATGCACCTGAAACAGGAGAAGAAACACGTAAAAAAGTAACCGACAAAACCAAAGAACTTTCCGACGAACTGCTGGACCAGTTTGATGACCTTAAAGAAAATGTCAACAAAATTTTGGAAGACGTAAAAAAAACGGGTACGGAACTGGTACAGGACGTAAAAAAAGCCGGTAATGACGTTTTGGAAGATGTCAAAAAAACCGGCGCCAACGTCATTGAAGATGTAAAAAAAGCCACGAAAAGCTAAAGTTTTCGAAAAAAAAAGCAGCCAATCATGCGCCAAACCAGACGCATGATTGGTTTTCATTTTTTACCGCCACATGAAAAAAGGAAAGAGCAAAATGGGAAATGCCGATTTTAAGCAGCCCCTCAAAGAACTTGTTGATGAACTCAAAAGGTACATCGACCTGCAATTGGAATACAACAAAGTGGCTTACCGGCAGAAATCGGCTGAAATGGTGGGGCAGTTATTGCTTTTTGCCATGCTTTTCGGGGTTTTTGTCTTTGTGGTCATGTTTTTGTCTTTTGCCTTTGTGAACTGGTACGCCACACACGGAGGCACCCGTACCGGCGGCTTTTTATGGGTAACGGCTTTTTATCTGTTCATTGCCTTGATATTGTACGCTTTCCGCGAAACACTCCTTTTTTCAAAACTCCGGAAAATCCTGGGCAAAAACCTTTCCAGCCAACAGGAAAAACAGTTCCGTGCCGGAGCAGGTTTCGATGACGAAAAAATAACAGCCAAATACCTCGACCACCTTAAAGACCTGAACCGGAAACAGGAAGATGCGGTAAAACAACAATTTCAAACGGTCAATGCTTCTTTTAATATGATCAACATTACAAAAGCTATGATCCATCAGGCCATTCAGGCTTTTGTTACCACACGCAACATCATCGAAGCCACCTTTCAGTTGACACAAAAGCTGAAAAACAGAAGACGAAAAAACAAAAAGCAACTCGATGAATAAAAAAAAAGCGGGAACCAATTATCCCGCTTTTTTGATATCCAAAAGCCCTATAACGACAAAACATAATTTTTTATATCGTCATAATGTCCTTTTCCTTGGCAGTAAAGAATTTATCAATCTTTTCGGTGTACTTATCCGTCAGTTTCTGAATTTCATCCAACAGGCGTTTCACTTCATCTTCCGGAACGCCCTCTTTTTCCAGTTTTTTGGCCTCATCGTTGGCGCTGCGGCGGATGTTACGAATGGCCACTTTGGTCTCTTCAGCCACCTGTTTGGCTTTCTTAACCAACTCTATCCGCCGCTCTTCCGTCAATGGCGGCACATTAATGCGTAACTGGTCGCCTTCGTCCGTCGGGTTAAACCCCAAATTGGCATTCAAAATAGCTTTGTAAATATCATGCAGCGAACTACGGTCAAACGGCTGAACCACAATTGAATGCGCATCAGGTGTATTGATGTTGGCCGTCTGTTCAATGGGCGTCAGTGTTCCGTAATACTCCACTTTAATACCACTCAACATGCCCGGCGTCGCCTTGCCCGCCCTGATTTTTTGAAACTCCAGCTCCAAATGATGAAGCGAATGTTGCATACTCTCTTCGGCTTCTTCGAGAACAAATTGGGATTCTTCAGTCATAGCATTCCGTTTTTGGTTGGACAAATTTAAAAAAGTTCGTCACATACACACACAAATTTATGTTAAAAGTATTGGAGGCAACCGGAAAAACCACAAGTTCATTGTTCCTAACGATATTTTTTATCATTTTTTGGGCGGGCCGGCGCACGGGCTGTCACGGGCTGTCCGTTATAGCCGTGTCGCCCGCAGCAGGTTTTGCCCGTCAGTGCGTGGGCTTCCTTCGTCAGCCTCCGCCTTCCTGCAAAAACCAGGCTGCCGGCTTCCACGGGCTGCCACTCCCATCTTCCAAAGGAACTCCTGCGGAGCCTGCCGCCGGAAAACACAGTAGTTATCCCCTTTACGGACCCAAAAACCACTTCCCCTGCCTTGCGTATCAGGTTAATTTATATTTTTCCCCTGTAAAAAACCATTTTGCCATAAAGACAAAGTGCAAAATCTTTTTTTTCAGGGGGAACCGCTTCGCTTTCCCATAAAATTTTTTCATTCGAAATTATAAACAGTCGAATGAAAAAATTTTATGTACATTTGTTCAAACAACCCTCTCAACCATGGAAAACACGCCGGTCGTATTTTTAAAAGAAATGTCCGTTTTTCAGAAAAACAAACTTGTTTTAGCCCATGTCAATTTTCAGGTGCACCAGGGCGAGTTTGTTTACCTTATCGGGAAGACCGGCAGCGGCAAATCCAGCCTGCTGCAAACCCTTTTTGCCGAACTGCCGGCCGAAGCAGAAGAGGCCCGTGTGTGCGGATACGACTTGAAAAAACTCAAAGACAAACACGTACCGTTCCTGCGCCGCAAAATGGGCATCATCTTTCAAGACTACCGGCTGTTGGAAGACCGTACCGTGGAAGAAAACCTCTATTTTGTTCTGAAAGCCACCGGATGGAAAGACAAACAGGCCATCAACCAACGCATTATGGAGGTTATGTCGGATGTGGACATGATTGCCAAACTGAAAGCCCACCCCCACCAACTTTCGGGAGGCGAACAACAACGGGTAGCCATTGCACGCGCTTTACTGAACCATCCGGAACTCATCCTGGCCGATGAACCCACCGGCAACCTGGACCCCCAAACTTCCAACGAAATCATGCGCCTGTTGCTTAAAATCTGTGAAGGAGGCCATGCCGTCATCATGGCCACCCACAACTACAACCTGATCCATAAATTCCCCGGAAGGGTGGTAAAATGTGAAGAAGGCAGCATTACCGACTCAAACAATCAGCTCCAATAACCGGTCCACATTGTGGCCATTGGTGTAAATGGACTGTAAATGCAACTGCCGCTGAATTTTCAATGCCGGCGTAAAATCTTTTGCCATCAAACGGCGTAACTGGTTTTTCATTTCAGCCATACTGCCGGCCAACACACACACTTCATGCAATTTACTTCCGCTTAACATTTTATCGTTTGTCAAAACAAAACGGCCGTTGTACAGTGCATTCAGCAATTTCAGTTTTAGTCCGGTAGCCTGCTCTGTGAAAAAGATATTGACTTGTGCCCCGGCAATAAGCGCCTGCAATTGCGCATCGGACGGGTTCGCTATCAACTCCACATGCGGCATTCCCTCTGCAAGACGCTGTAACGAAACGGGAGGATTCAATCCGGCGATTTTAAAAGGAACCGGGGTAGAACGAAAAACATCACGCATCAGCGTAGCCGCTGCATTCCGGTTTTCGGGAACCGACAGGTTGCCGTGATACAACACATAGTTCCCTTTGCCGGTACGACTTTTCACCGCTGAATAGGGGTGAAAAGCAGGCAGATAGACCACCCGCTCAAATCGCTCCGAAAAATAGGCATCATCCGTCTGCGAAATGGTAAGAATCCCGTCGGCTTTAGACAGAATACCCTCATACTTTTTCAACTTGGCCGCTTCATTAAAAAAATAATACTTCTTAAACAAATCGGTTTCCACACGCGAAAGATGGGCATAGTATTCATGTTCGATATTGTGGGTCCGCACCAAACGTTTCCGGTTTTTCAACTTCCGCTCCGAAAGCAGGGCCGTGGTGTGCAATCCTTCCATTAAAATGGGATAATCATCTTGCAACAAATTGTTTACCAACGTTTCCGAACGCCGGGTTTCGATGATATACGGCTTGGTTTTAAAAAGGTGTTTTTTTGATATATCGCGATGGTAATAATGTACTTTATAAAAAAGTTTCTCCAGTTCCGGCGCTTTTTTCCGGCGGTATTCAAAACAATGCAAATGCACTTTGACACCATGCTCTGCCAATGCTTTTGCTTTGTAAAAAACATCAATTACACCGCCGTAGTTGGCCGGATAAGGAACGTCAAACGATACAATATGCAGGTGAATATCAGACATATTTAGCATAAACTTCTTTTAATTTTTCCGACTCTTTCCCCCAATGCAACTCCTGTGCAGCCCTTTGGGTATTTTGTTTCCAGCGCAGCAATTTTTCCGGATGCGAAAAAATTTCGTTCACCTTTTGCGCCATGTGCAAGGGCAGGTGATCGGGAATAAAATCACCCACTTCATAGGTTTCGATGACCTTCTTTATTTCAGGCAATGGCGAGGCCAGTACCGGAATACCGGCATGAAGATAATCAAAAATCTTATTGGGCAAACTGTAACGGTAGTTCAGGTTGGTATCCTTATCCAACGACAAGCCGAGGTCGGCAACAGCGGTGTACTCCATCAACTTTTCATACGGTTGCCGGGGTACAAACCGTACTTTTTGTTCCAAATGCAACCGCCGGACTTTTTCCTTTAAAACATCCAACACGTCACCCGAGCCCACCATCAACAACAAGGCATTTTCGATAAACTGCATGGCTTCGGTTATCTCCTCGGCACCGCGGTGCATATTGATCCCCGCCCCCTGCAAAATCAGAATGCGCTTATCCTCGGGCAGTTGCAATGCTTTCCGGCCGGTGGAACGCCGTTTTTTTTGCAAGTACGGAACGTTACGTACCACCACCGGTCTGAGGCCGTATTCCTTTTCGTACAACGCGGCAATGGAATCGTTTACCGTAAAGACATCCGTCAACCGCGGAAAAATAATTTTTTCAACAAATTTCCACATCTTTTGTTTCAAGGGATGCCGTTGCAATTCGGGCACACCGGTAAAATACTCGTGGCTGTCGTACACCAGCGGAATGTTTTTGATACGCGAAACCAGGTAATTGGGCAGCAAAGTGTCGAGGTCGTTTGCCACGAGCAGATCGGGTTTGCGTGTCATGAGCAGAACAAAAAGCCGCAACTGAAAACAAAAATAAAAAGCCGGACCTTTTTCAAAAAGCAGTTTCATCCTGTGTACCGGATAGGACCGGTGGTCCATGGCAGGGCTCTCCTTTTTCCGCCGGCCGGCAAGAAAAAGGTCAAACCCCATTTGCTGCAATGTGTCACAAACCTTTTTTACCCGCTGGTCGGTGACGAGGTCGTTAATGACCGAAACGATTACTTTTTTACCCAAAGCCTTTGGGATTAAGGTGTTTATTTGAAAAACGTATAAAAGAAAAAAAATTGTATTCACCGGCAAAAATACGGAATCCTGGGCTTGGCGAAAACAAAAAGTTTTACCGTCTGCAACACACACATTTCCGTACCGAAAAAGGAGGGCACGAAACGGGAGGTCATTCATACCCGTTTATCTTTATCTTTGCCTTTTATTTCCGAAACGAATGAAAAAATTAAAACGTGTCATCTCCTACATTTTCCCTTATTGGGGTTCGCTGATTGCCAACCTGTTCTTTAACCTGATGGCCATTGTGTTTTCCCTTTTTTCACTGGCTTTGCTCATTCCTTTTTTAAACTTATTGTTTGGCATCAATAAGTTGATCACCACCAAACCGGTTCTGACTTTCAGCACCCATTCGGCATTGGATTACCTGAACTACTACATCAGCCAGATCATCATTCACCAGGGAAAACTACAGGCACTGGTTTTTATTTGCATTATCATACTGACCTCTTTTTTCTTTAAAAACTTCGGACGGTTTTTTGCCATGTATTCTATCAACTATGCCCGTTCGGGGGCCATCCGCGGCATCCGCGATGACATCTATTCCAAATTGCTCATTTTGCCCCTTTCTTACTATTCGAAAAACAAAAAAGGGGATCTTATGACCCGCATTACTTCCGATGTGCAAGAGCTGGAAGTTTCCATATTTCTGAACCTCGAGTCGGTGGTGCGCGACCCCATAACCATTATCGCTTTTTTGGCCTTCATGGTGAGCCTGAGTCTCAAACTGAGTATTTTTGTTTTGGTCATCCTGCCCCTTACCGGCTTAATCATTGGTTCCATAGGCCGGAATCTTCGTAAAAATTCGGTCATTTTACAAAATTATTTTTCGGGGCTCATGTCGATGATCGAGGAAACCATTACCGGCCTGCGGGTTATCAAAGGATTTAATGCCATCCCCTATTTCAACGAACGGTTTAAAAAACTGGATACCACTTTTTTTCATAAACAGGTTAGTGTCAACAGGCGGCGCGACCTGGCCTCGCCGCTGAGCGAATTTCTCTCTTCCCTCGTGATTGTCATTATATTGTGGTTCGGAGGGCAGATGGTCATCAACCCGCATCCTACCATCCAGGCAGCCGATTTTATTACTTTTATCGTGGTCTTCACGCAAATTATCTCCCCGGCCAAATCGCTCTCGCAAAGCTTTTTTAATATCCGGAAAGGACTGGCCTCGGCCGACCGCATTTTTGAAGTCATCGATGCCAAAGAAGTCATTGAAGAAAAACCGGATGCAATGCCGGTAAAAACATTCAACCATGCCATCCGGTTCGAAAACGTTTGGTTCCGGTACCAAAAACCCTACATCCTGAAAAACATCGATTTTGAAATCCCCAAAGGACGCATCATTGCCATAGTGGGCGAATCGGGTGGAGGGAAATCAACCATTGTGGATTTACTGCCCCGGTTTTATGACGTGACGAAAGGCCGTATTTTATTGGATGACCACGACATACGCGATTACAAGATCGATGACCTGCGGGGCCTTATGGGCATTGTTTCGCAAGACAGTATCCTTTTCAACGATACGGTTTTTAACAACATTGCCTTCGGTATGCGCAACGTCTCGCAGGAGGCGGTGGAAAAAGCGGCCAAAGTGGCCAATGCGCACGATTTTATTATCAAAATGGAACAAGGCTACCAAACCAATGTGGGCGACCGCGGCATAAAACTCTCGGGCGGACAGCGGCAACGCATCAGCATAGCACGCGCCGTGCTGGCCGACCCGCAAATTCTCATACTCGATGAGGCCACCTCTTCGTTAGACACCGAATCGGAACGGCTGGTGCAAGATGCCTTGCTGAAGATTATGAAACACCGTACCACGCTGGTTATTGCCCACCGCCTCTCCACCATCCGCGATGCAGATGAAATCATAGTAATCCAAAAAGGGGAAATTGTGGAGCGCGGTCCCCACGAAGAACTTATCCGGGCCAACGGAATTTATAAAAAATTACAGGACTTGCAATCGTTTAAATAAAACGGATGCAAAAAAATTTCCATCTTTGTACAAAGGTTTCTGACACCAGGAATATTTTTTATGTTGCAAAAACTAACCATAAAAAACTACACCCTCATCCGGCAGGCTGAAATAGGCTTTCAGCCTGGATTTACGGCCATTACCGGCGAAACCGGGGCCGGAAAATCCATCCTGCTCGGGGCTCTTTCACTCCTCTTAGGCAGGCGTGCCGACCCTTCTGTTTTACAAGATAAGAGCAAAAAATGTGTCATCGAAGGTTCTTTCGATTTGCACCGGCTGGACTTGCACGGGTTTTTTGAAAAAAACGACCTCGACGATGAACCCGAAACACTGCTGCGTCGCGAAATCCTGCCTTCCGGAAAATCGAGGGCTTTCATCAACGATACGCCGGTAGGACTCAACCTGCTGCGGCAACTCGGCGACCGGGTGGTAGACATCCACTCACAACACCAAACCCTGCTGCTCAACGAAAGCGGTTTTCAACTTGAATTGTTCGATGCCTTTGTGAACCATCCTGATGTAAAAAACCATTATCTTACACTTTATCACCGCTTTAAAGAAAGCGAAAAAAAATTAGAGGCGTTACACCGCAAAAACGAACAGTCGAAACGTGATGAGGACTATTTCAGATTCCAACTGAATGAACTGGACGCCGCCTCACTGGACCCGGAGGAGCTGACGCAATTGGAAGAAAAAAACCGGCTCCTTTCGCACGCCGTGGAAATCAACTCGGCGACCGATGAAGCCATTCACCGGTTAAAAGAAAACGACTTTTCGGTGCTGGAACAACTGGGACAGTTAAAAGAAATTTTTGCAAAAATATCAGACCTTCATCCGGATATCAACACTTTTTTTGAACGTCTGGACTCTGCCATCATTGAGCTGTCGGATTTAGCTTCGGAAATGGAACGCTTTGCCTCTTTGAGCGAATTTGACCCTTCCGAATTGCATCAGGTAGCAGAACGGCTGGATACCTTATACGCCCTGCAACAAAAACATCATGTGCCTGATATGGAAGCTTTGATGGCTTTGCGCGAAGAATATCGCAGGAAACTGGAAAACATTTCAGGCTTGGAAGAAGAGATGAAAGCCGAAGAGCAAAAATTGGCAGCGCTTACCCGCCAATTGGATGCAGCTGCGGCCAAATTGCAGGATGCCCGTAAAAAGAAAATTCCTCCCTTTGAAAAGGAAGTGGAACAAGTACTGAAACAACTCGGCATGAAAGAAGCCCGTTTCAAAGTGGTAATGACTCCTTTGGATACCTTTTCGCCCACAGGCAAAGAACAGGTAATCTTTGTGTTTGCGGCCAACAAAGGCGGAGCACTGTTACCCATTGCCAAAACCGCTTCCGGGGGCGAACTTTCGCGACTGATGCTGGCACTCAAATCGCTCATCCATCAAACCGGTATTTTACCCACCATTATTTTCGATGAAATTGATGCGGGCGTTTCGGGTGATATTGCCGGAAAGCTTGGAAATATCCTGAAAAAAATGTCAAAAAAAATACAGGTTATCAGCATCACCCACCTGCCTCAGATTGCGGCCCGGGCCGATCATCATTTTAAAGTTTTTAAGCGGACAGATCATGCCATTACCCTTTCGGAGATTGCTCTGCTCAACGATGCGCAACGTCTTGAAGAGATTGCCAAAATGCTGAGCGATGAAAAAATCACGCAAGCTTCAAGGGCCGCTGCTGCCGAATTATTAAAAGCCGGGCGGTAAGTTACAATACCCCCCGATTGGGGCCGGTCAGGCATGAAAAACGACCCTCCCCAACACCGGTACTCCGGTTAAAGACCCCCCCGGACAACGCCAGGACTTTTCTTTTTTGTTATCACGATACAATTTTTTGTATTTTTGCGCCACGTTCTTAAAAACGATTTTACCGGGTGGATGGATTTGATTGATTGCAACCACGATAAAAAAATGCTAAACCAATTTTTTACCTACCGTCAATCATCAAACCCCACTGTTTGATGTTTTACTTAAAAATTTATTCTATGTCATATTTTTTCACTTCGGAATCCGTTTCCGAAGGTCATCCCGATAAGGTAGCCGATCAAATTTCGGATGCCGTGCTGGACGAAATGCTACGCCAGGACCCTGAGTCGAAAGTAGCCTGCGAAACCATGGTGAGTACCGGATTGGTTGTCATTGCCGGTGAAGTAAAAACCAATGCCTGGGTCGATTTGATGCAGGTGGCCCGCCGCACCATTGAACACATTGGATACACCAAAGCCGAGTACCAATTCGACAGTAAGTCGTGTGCTGTGATTTCGGCGGTACACGAACAATCGCCCGACATTAACCAGGGAGTGGAAAGAGCCCGTGAAGAAGAACAGGGTGCCGGCGACCAGGGTATGATGTTCGGTTATGCCACCAAAGAAACCGACACCCTCATGCCTTTGACCACCGAAATTGCCCACGACTTGCTGTGGGAACTGGCCAAAATACGGCGCGAAGGCAAAGTAATGACCTATTTGCGCCCCGATGCCAAATCACAGGTTACACTGGAATATTCCGATGATGGGAAACCGGTAAAAATCGACACGCTCGTCATTTCAACCCAGCATGACGATTTCGATGAAGAAAAAGCCATGCAGCAAAAAATCACCGAGGATGTGGAAAAATACCTGATTCCCCGCATAAAGGACAAATACCCCGCATACCTTTTCGATGGTTACAAACTGCTGGTAAACCCCACCGGGAAATTTGTCATCGGAGGACCCCACGGTGATACGGGCCTTACCGGAAGAAAAATTATTGTAGACACTTACGGAGGGCACGGTGCCCACGGTGGTGGCGCTTTTTCAGGAAAAGACGCATCAAAAGTGGACCGTTCCGGTGCTTATGCCGCCCGCCACATTGCCAAAAACCTGGTGGCTGCCGGCGTAGCCGACCAAATACTGGTACAGGTGGCTTATGCCATTGGGGTCAGTAAACCGGTAGGATTTTATATTAACACCTATGGAACGGCAAAAGTAAAAGACCGTAACGGAAACATTTTGAAAGACAGCGAAATTGCCCGTATGGTAGAAACCATCTTCGACATGCGCCCCTTTGCCATTGTCAAACGGTTCGGTCTGAAAAATCCGGTTTTTGAAAAAACTGCTTCTTACGGTCATTTCGGCAGAGATGTGGTAACAAAAGAAATAGAAGTTTTTTATGAAGATGAAACCACCACTTTCAAAGAAAAACGCAACGGGCAGAAAGTTTATACCAAACCGGTGAAATTTTTTGCCTGGGAAGAACTGGATTATGTGGATAAAGTGAAAGAAGCCTTTCATCTGGCTTAAAGCCAATAAAACATAAAAAGCCGGAGGTTATCTCCGGCTTTTTTTATGCTCCATCCTTTCGTATTTTTTTTTTGCTTTTCCGCCATTAGCACCTTCGCTTTTTCGACCAAGCAACGTTTCAAAATAACGAAACGATATGTTATCTTTGTTCCATTCAACCCCATAATGGTCGGACATATTTTAAAAACATCACAAATGAAACGAAAGACGGAAGTTTCCCTTTTCCTCCTAATCGGTTTTTTACTTTTTTCTCCCGTTCTGTTGTTCAGTCAGAAAATCAGTATCGTACCACGACAAGATTATTATACCACAGAGAAAACGGCAGAAATACTCTTTTACCTCAACGGGATCAACACAACAGCCTCTTTTACAGGCAAAATTTTCGATAACAAAAAACTTTTGGCAACGGAATCGGGCTTGCACAGTGGAATGAACCGCGTGCCACTGGAGTTGTCCGGTTTTAAAAAAGGGAAAAATCCTTTACGGTGTCTCCTGATGGACAGTACGGGAAAAACGCTGCAAGATACCATGATAATGCTGACGGTGTTACCTCCGAAATTCAACGAAACAAAAACGGATCGTCTTACGGGAACATTGATGGTTCACGGATTACCTTTCATTCCTTTTGGCTTTTATGCCTACTCACCGGTTTTCCCTACCCTTCCGGAAGAAGAGGCTGTGAAAGGATTCAATATGATGTCGCCTTATCAAAAAATCACCAAAAAAACCTTGAAACAACGAAAAGCCTACATGGACCGTTGTGCTGCCCTGGGGATGAAAGTAAACTACAACTTGCTCAGCGTGGCCGGAGGTGGTGGCGTAGGGTCGAAAATGGATTTGGCAAGTGAAAAAAAACGAAAACTTCTGATTCGGGAAATCAATACTTTTAAAGACCACCCGGCCCTGCTTTCGTGGTACATTGCCGATGAGCCGGTGGGCCAGGGTAAACCGCCGGAACCCATAGCCGAAACATACAAACTCATCAAAAAACTGGATCCTTATCATCCGGTGACCGTGGTTTTTATGACCCCTTCACAGGCCTGGCGTTACGCCGGCACCATGGATATTGTTATGGCAGATCCTTACCCTATTCCCAATGCTCCGGTAACAACAGTGGAAAAAGTCAGCAAGCTGCTGGAAAACAGCTTTTATCCGGCCAAGCCATTGTGGATAGTGCCGCAAGCATTCGGCGGTGCCGAAAACTGGAAACGGGAACCTACTCCAGGTGAAATACGCGTCATGACCTATCTGGCCCTGATCAACGGAGCGAGAGGAATCCAATATTTTATCCGGAACGGACTCAACGGCTTTCCGAAATCTACCGAAACCTGGAACGAATGCAGCAAAATAGCCCTTGAAACTGCTGAGCTGACACCTTATTATGCGCAAGGAAAAACGATTGCCGGAATAACAACAGATAACGACAGCATCCGCCTGAAAGCTTTTGCCAAAGACAGTACCCTGGTAGTGATTTGTGTAAACACTGCGCATCAGCCCAAGCTGTTGACAATACATTTTACGGACACACTGCCGGGAAGACAAGCGGAAGTTCTGTTTGAAAACCGGTCGGTATCTACAACAGCCCATCAGCTTACGGATATTATGGATGGACTGGGAACAAGGATTTACAAGCTGTCGTTAAAGGAAGTACGAAAGCATCAGCCGCAGCAGACAGCCAATATGATGGTGGACCCCGGTTTTGAATACCTTCCGGTTCCGGGAGTCCCTTCAGCCTGTTACGCCCACGTGGGGAACGATCGCGGTGCCACCTATTTTGTGGATTCGAGAGTTTCCCATTCGGGGGAGCATGCATTGAGGCTGGTTACTCCGACGGAAGGAAAAGGAGTCTCCCTCTATTTCTTTCCGGCATATCTCGAATACAACCATACCTACCGGTATGCCGTTTGGGCCAAAGCAGCTCCATCAGAAAATCTTTGGAAAGAAAAAAGTTTTTTTTGGCGATGGTTTCATCACAAACCGTTGCCGCCCTCCTTCACGGTCGGGGCAAAAGGAGCCGGCACCAAAACCTTTATCCTGACCAACAAATGGAAACGATACGATTGGTTTCTTACCCCGGCAGACAGCACGAAACGTTTTCAGCGCACCTCTCTCACATTGGAACTAAACTCCCGCGGAACGGCATGGTTTGATGACATGGACTTAGAGCCGGTACTCACTTTAAAAACCCGGATACCCAAACCCGGTAGAAACATCGAGATAAACCTTTTAACAAATATTGACAGTACCGACATCCGGTATAATCTTCAGGGAAATAAACCCGGCCTCTCTTCCCCTTTATACACAAAACCTTTTTTGCTTTTGCATGATGCCCGGCTTGTTGCCGGTTTGTTTCGCAACGGGAAACGGCTGGGTACTTTTTCACAATCACTGGTTATCCATAAAGCGCTGGGGAAAAAACTCATTTTGAAAACCCCTTTTTCAGACCGGTATAACGGAGGAGGTACCGGCGGGCTGACCGATGGACTTTTGGCCGAAGCCAGCTATCGCGACCCACATTGGCAGGGTTTTTTGAAAAACGACCTCGTAGCCACCGTGGATCTTGATTCGATACAAACAGTTCAGGAAATAAAAGCCGACTTCCTCCAACAAATCCGCTGGTTCCGGATTTTCTTTCCTACCGAAGTCAGTTATTATGTTTCGCAAAACGGAAAAGATTTCACACGGATCTATCATTTTGTTCCCCAAACCCCTTCCCGAGAAAACGGACCGGTCATTTCAACCGTTTCATGGAAAGGAAAACCTGTAAAAGCCCGTTTTGTCCGTATGGTTGCCAAAAACAGAGGGGTTTCCCCGGCATGGAGTTCGGGAACAGGACTTAAAACGTGGATATTTTGTGACGAATTGGTTGTAAAATAAAAGGTACATCTTTCTGCTCTTCCGGGTTATTGCGCAGAAATTCCTGCGCAACAAATCCGAATGAGCAGCATTTTACACTTTCACAATCATTTTTCCTGTATTTTTTCCATCAAAAAGACGGAGGAAAGCGCGTGGAATATTTTCGAAACCTTCCATCACGGTTTCTTTGGCTATCAATTTGCCGGTCGAAAGCCAGGCGGATAACTGTTTGATGGCCTCGGGAAATTTTTCCGAATAATTATTTACGATAAAACCCTGCATTAAAATGCTGTTTTTTATTAAAAAAGGTTCCACCCGCAATCCTGTCGGAAGTTGGGTTTCGTTGTAAAGGGAAATGGCACCGCAAACTACAATTCTGGAGAAATTGTTGAGATGAAATAAAACGTTGTCGGAGATGACACCTCCGACATTGTCAAAATAGATGTCCACTCCTCTGGGGCAGGCAGCAGCTATTTCTTTTTTCATGTTGGCAGTATGATAATTTATGGCTTCATCAAAACCAAACAGGGTTTTTAAGCGTTCCACTTTTTCATCTGTGCCGGCAATGCCCACCACACGGCATCCGAGAATTTTGCCGATTTGTCCGGCAATACTTCCCACAGCTCCTGCAGCACCCGACACTACCAGTGTTTCTCCTTTTTTCGGTTTGCCGATCCCGGTCATCCCGAAATAAGCCGTTAATCCGGTAAGCCCCAAAACACCGAGGTAGGCCGACAAGGGAGCTTTTGTTCTGTCCACTTTTCGCAATCCGGTACCATCCGATTTTTGAAATTCTTTCCATTCCAGCAAGCCGCTGACAAAATCTCCTTTTTTAAATCCAGTATGATTTGTATCGATAACTTCGGCTATTATTCCCGAACAAACCGGTTTGTTGAGCTCAAACGGGGCAACATAGGATTTTGCGTCTGTCATGCGCCCACGCAGATAGGGATCTACTGAAACAAGGTGCGTCTTTAACAGGACTTCATTGTCCTGTAATGAGGGGATTTTTTCCTCAACCATAACAAAATCGGTTAACTGCGGTTTCCCAACGGGTCTTTTCTTTAACAGGAATGTTCTGTTCATTTTTGCGTTTTTCATCGTTATATTATATTTTTTACGCATTGATTTCCTTTTTTATTTTAAAACCTGCTCTTCCGGATTTGTTGCGCAGGAACCTCCAATGGAG
The DNA here is from genome assembly GCA_964473895.1 of uncultured Lentimicrobiaceae bacterium. Lineage (GTDB taxonomy): Bacteria > Bacteroidota > Bacteroidia > Bacteroidales > F082 > Sulfidibacterium. The sequence goes on from CAYYRE010000027.1 coordinate 20,695, forward strand.
TCATCCGGAAGTAAAAAAACCCGTGGATTTAAAATCCACACACCTCTTTACATTCGGATTATTCCGCAGGAATTTCCATGGAACAAATTCGAATGAGTCAAAGAACCATTGAACGGATTAGACATTATGCTGTTTCCGTTAAAATCATTTCCCAAAACGGTTTGATGTCAATCGTGACATCGTGTATCAATAAAGTTTCTTTTTCAGCATAAGTAATCAGTGTTGCGTGAGATAAACCGAGTTCCCGCATTCCTTTTACCAAAGCTTTTATCTCCCTTTCCCGTGTTAAGTTATCCGACACATCGTACGAAACCTGAAACAGCTTCGTCTCGTTGTTTTCAACAACCAAAAAGTCGATTTCGAGGTTGTTTGATGTTTTGTAATAATAAACCATATCAAATTTTCTGTTCAAATAGCCAAACACAAGGTTTTCCAGCGACTTGCCGTACTCTTCTTTCACTGCTATGAGCCGGATAAATCCCGTATCGGCAAAATAGGTTTTCCGTTCGTTTTCTCTTTTGACAAATGATTTCCGGTACGGATAAATACTTTCTATGATAAAAGGGATATGCAAAAGCCGGAAATAATCGGTTACGGTTTGCCGGTTGGTTTTGTATAACGGCTGAATTTTATTGGCCAGGTTTGAAATAGAAAAGGGTTTGGTAATATTTTCCGCTATTTTTGAAATGATCAGGCGCATCAGCAACTCGTTTTTATCATACCTGGCGATCAAATCTTTGTAAAACAGTAATGTATATATGTTTTTCAGTACAAGAATTTTGTCGTTTGCCGCCGTTTTTATTACTTCCGGCATGCCGCCAAACAGTAAATATTCATTAAAGGCAGCCATAATTTGAGGCTTGTGTATGAGTTTGTCTTTTTCTGTAAACCCTATTTTTTTATAACTTAAAAACTCGCTGAAAGAAAAAGGAAACACACGAATTTCCACTGCCCTTCCGGTAAGAAAAGTGGCGATTTCTTTACTTAATAAATTGGCGTTACTTCCGGTAATGTAGATTTTAAACCCTTTGGCATACAATCTTTTTACATATAAATGCCAGTTCTTTAGTCCTTGCACTTCATCAAAAAACAGCACAGGCTGTCTGTCGGGGAACAATTCGAGATAACTGTCCAGAATCAGATCATAGTTTTCCAGCGTATTCAAAAAAACCAACCGTTCGTCTTCAAAATCAAGAAACAGCACATCGGCAATAGCCATTCTTTTTGCCACATGATACAACAAACTCGTTTTTCCGCACCTCCTGATTCCGGTAAAAACAATGATGTTTTCTGTTTCCGGAATATGGATGTTTCTTGTAAGAACCCTGCGGTTCTTTATAAACTCCTGATTTTCAAGGATTATTTTCTTTAATAGTTCCATTATCCCCTTTATATTGTCAACTTTAATTTGACAAATATACTAAAATATGTCAATTATAATTTGACAAATCAAGTATTTTTAATAAGCTTTCACATCTGATACCAGCAATTTCCCGCCCTTCCGGATTTGTTGCACAGGAACTCCCATGGCATCATCCGGAAGTAAAAAAACGCGTGGATTTTAAATCCATATAACTCTTTACATTCAGATTATTCTGCAGGAATTACCAAAGAACAAATCCGAATGAGCAACTGTCGTTATTTTTCCTGTTTTTCCGGAATAAACCCCATCGCCCTTTCCGTCATGGCGGTAATGGTCAGCGATGGGTTGACACCCGGATTGGCTGAGATGGCCGAACCGTCGCAAACATACATGTTTTGGTAACCGAAAACCTTGTGCTGTTTGTCTATAACACCTGTTTCAGGTGAGTCGCCAATCACTGCGCCACCCAAAATATGCGCCGTGGTGGGAATGCCAAACAATGCTTCGGTGGTCATCACAAACGGCTTTCCTTTAATGATTCCGGCGGTTCTGTCGGCCAATTCTTTGGCACGCGGAATGAAGGAAGAGGGTGCTTTTCCGGTGGACACGGTGGAGCTCAGGTTAAACCATCCGCGTTTGAACCGCAGGGTGCTGTCAAGGTGCTGCATAAACAGCAAAATAACCGATTCTTCGGCAAAATTCTTTGAGAAATAAATCCGTAACCACGAAACCGGATGGATAAACAGGTGTTTGGCTAATTTTCCCAATCTTGTCCAACCGTTTTTTCCGAAAGTCAGTGGCACACCCATGAGTTTAAAAAACCCCGACCCGGAACCGTAACGAACAGGTTCCACATGCGAATCTTCATCGGGCGGAAAAATGGAGCCGATGGCCACCCCTTTGGAGAAATCCTGTTTTCTTTCGGGCGAATGTACCAGGATCAGGCTTTCGTTGTTGGTACGGATATCATTTCCCACCATGGGACTCAACCGGGGAAGGCTTTTTTCTTTCATGTCCAGCAACAGACGAACCGTACCCAGCACACCGCCGGTAAAAATCACCCCTTTGGCTTTCACCTGTTTTTTCGTACTAAAAAGTACACCTGTCGATTTTTTATAAGTAATCCGATAGCCATCCGAGCCATCTTCATTGCCGGCAGGTTGTACATCCACCACTTTGTGTTCGGCCAATACCTCCACACCGTTTTTCATGGCGAGATAAAGATAATTTTTGTCCAGTGTGTTTTTGGCATTGTAACGGCACCCGGTCATACAGGCACCACAATGACGGCATCCTTCGCGTTGCGGACCAGCGCCATCAAAAAACGGGTCGGGAACTTTTACTTCCGGCTCACCGAAAAAAACCGCCACATCGGTAGGTTCAAATTCTTTTTCGTGTCCCATCTTCCGGGCCACTTCTTTTAATACCAGGTCGGCATCAAAGAGTTTGGGGTTACGAGCAGCACCGAGCATTTTTTCTGCCATTTGGTAATGGGGTTCCAGCTCTTTTTGCCAGTCGGTAAGACCGGCCCAGCTGCCCGTTTCAAAAAACTGCCTTTTGGGACGTGGCAACGTATTGGCATACACCAATGAGCCGCCGCCCACACCCACACCGCTCAGGATACCCACATGCCGCAGGAAAGTCATTTTAAAAATACCGAAAAACCGGAAGGCAGGCAACCACAGCCATTTACGCAGGTGCCAATTGGTTTCCGGGAAATCTTCGGGTTTCCACCACTTTCCTTTTTCGATAACCAGCACTTTGTACCCTTTTTCGCTCAGGCGCAATGCCGATACCGACCCGCCGAAGCCGGAGCCGATGACGACATAATCGTAATCGTATGCTTGCTGAATTTCTTTTTGCATGGGGTTGTTTTTGCCGTAAAGTTAATAAAGTAAAGTGAAACTCAAACCATGGTAAGAGAAGAGATCGCTTCACTCCACCCAACAGGCTTCCCGCCGTGTTCGGATGACGTCTTATTTAGTGCTAAAATCTTCCACGGTCTCCATTGCCACCGGTGGATATATTTGTCCCACCAGCGGCGGCATGGAATTGTAAACCCAGTC
>CAYYRE010000028.1:0-15823 GCA_964473895.1 uncultured Lentimicrobiaceae bacterium
CAATCAGTTGTTGAAAATACCGGTAATAATTGTAGTTCAACAGGTTCATTACCTCATTATTGGGGCCGCCATGAATGTATATGTATGGCGGGTTGTTCATTTTTCGTTTACCGGTATCTTGTCCCCTTAGATTGATTTCCAGATTTTCATCCTCAGCCCAAAAGGCTACTCTATTATGGACGGGATAATCCAAGTAGTAAACTCCCGGAATTTTAAAGGAAAGCTTATAACTGTAGGTGGAGTCCGGCCGGATGGCGATGGTGTCAATGATGTTTTTTTTCAGGCCGTTTCGTTGGTAAAGGGTGATAACGCTGTTTTTCCCCGGAAATTTGACTTTCCCTTTTATCGTGATCCTGTTTTGCTGATGTGTACAGGCTCCGGTAAAAAAAAGGACGATTATAAAAAACGATACATATTTTATTCTCATGGTGGTTGGGGTTTTAAATAAAAGAGACTAATGGCGAAAATGCCGGGAGATTAAACTGTCCAAAACGTGTCTGATGGTTTTTGATGAAGGTCTCGGGGCGCTGGCTGCAATAATTTTCCCGTTTTCATCAATCAAAATGGAGCGTGGAATCAAACTGACGCCCAATTGTCTGAGAAATTTACTGGCAATAACATCTCCGGTTATCAGTTGTACTCCGCCGAGGTTTTCCTTCTTTACCATTTCTTTCCATTTTTTCATATCTTTTGCTTTATCAATGGAAATTCCTACAAAAACGATGGGCTTGTTTTTGTACTCTGACATGAGTTTTTTCAGGTAAGGGATTTGTCTTTTGCACGGACCGCACCAGGTAGCCCACACTTCAATGTACTTTATTTTGCCTTTTAAGTCCGAAAGTTTGGTTTTACCGCCTTGAATGTTGGTGTATTCGAAATCGGGCGCTGGTGCACCCGGTTTTGTATTTTGATATCTTTTATAAAGTTTTTGAAAATATTTTTTTCTTTTGGGGTCTTTAATGAGCGGCATGAGTTGCTCATAATCCGAAACGAAATTTTTATTATTCATTCTTAATTTGTTGGCGGCAAAAGCACTGGCAACCATCCCTTTAATTTCCGGTGATTGAATTTTAGTCAAATATGATTTAATAAACCGGATAGGGGATAAAGTGCTGTCTGCAGCAAGGGCTTTTTCCATTTCCAATTTCCATACCGAACGCACCAGCGTTTTGTAAGCATTGCTGTAATGAAAACTGAATGTGTCGTTTAAGTTCAAATGGATTAACGGTGCATAATAATTTTGGGGCAGCCGGGGCTTGGTTTTATTAAATCTTTCATAATAAAGAGGGTATTTGTATAGCTGCAATAAATAATTGTTGTTATTGATACAAAGTTGGATGGCTTTTTCTTTCGGATTTAATTGGGAGTTTTTCACCATTTCATCCAGCTCGGTTTTTGTTTCTTTTAAAAGCTTTATATGCGCTGCCGGATCCATGCTGTAAAAGGTTTTTCCGGGGCCAAATTTGGTTTTCGAGAGCTGGATTCCCTGGGTATTCAATGTGTTGATCAAACTCTCGCTGCCTTTGAAAGAGACCGATTTTGGGAAATTTTTAAAGTCTATTTGAATGGAAAGTGTACCCCCTTTTTTTAAAAAAACGGGAAGGTTTACACGGTTCGTTATAAAATTATAATAAGTATCCCGGGGAATGTTCAGGGTATCCTGGAAAGAACCATAGGAAGAAACTTTGATTAATTTCCTGTAGGACCCATCGTAATTGATTATCCTAATGGTTTGCGACTGATGGTTGATGAGTTTGCCGGAAATTTCAGCCGGACCTTCTTTTTTTCCCGTACAGGAAAAAAGTCCTATAATGAAAAGGAATAAAAAAAATGATGAAAAAGATTTCATTTCTTATTTTTATGATGGATAATTCGGATGAAAGAAACACAGGGCCGTTTGTTTCCGGCCCTGCGTTTCAAGATAAAGATTTTAGTATCCCGGATTTTGAACCATGTTGGGATTGGCATCCATCTCGGTTAACGGGATGGGGAATATGGTTAAATTATTTGGGTAAGCAATCGTTATGGGGGTTTCGGTTGGGCCACTGTATTTGATAAAATTCATTTTGTTCCGTGTCAAGTCAAACAACCGGTGCCCTTCAAACATAAGTTCTTTTCTTTTTTCACTCAAAATCACTTGCATCAAGGCATCACCCGATTCGGTATAAGGGGCGGCTGTGGGATTTGCCCTGAGCCGGATGGCGTTGACAAGGTTCCTTGCTTCCGTTTCGTTTGCAGTTCCGCCCATGTGGACCAGTGCCTCCGCTTTAATCAGATAGACTTCCGAAAGGCGGATAATGGCATTGTTATTGTCTTTGGTACTGTAGGCCGGATATTTTAAAGCCTTATTGTTTACGATCAACTGTTTCCTGACATCGTTGGAGTCGAGTAAATTGTACAGGTCGTTGGTGGCAAGCAACCGCGGTCTTCCGTAATAATAAGGCAAAGAAGAGTATCCCGAATTATCCGTGTAGGTATTGACAATGGAAAAAATCGACTCGGTGGTGTGATCTTTAGTCCAACTTGCAACGTAATCGGCATTGGAAATCAGGGAGTATTTCCCGCTGTTAATGACCTCTCCCGCCAACTTGTTGGCTTCACTCCAGTTTCCCATGTAAAGGTAGATTCTTGCCAATAATGCTTTGGCGGAATATTTGTTCAAATAATACGGAGAAGGTGCATCATCGGCCATAAGGGAAATCCCTTTATTGAAGTCATCGATAATCTTAGAATATACTTCGGCAGTGGTACTTCTTGCCGGATTTACGATTTCTATCCCGACTTTTTGTTCGTCCACAATGGGTACGCCCAAATGAGAAGCATCGGAGGTAAAATTGTAAGGCTGGGCAAACATTCTTTGCATATCGAAGTAGGTTAACCCGCGGGCTACATAAAGTTGTCCTATCAAGTCGTTGGCCTTATCCTGATCTCCGCCAAAATCAAATCCTTTGGCTTTTCTGATAAGAATAGAGGTTTGTGCAATACTGGCAGACATTTCGTCCCAGGTTTTTCTAACCATGCGGTTGTCGGGTTGTGTTTGGTATTTATCAATATCGGTAAATAAATAGTAATTGTTGTTTTTCACATTATCGGACATCAGGTCGGGAAGTAGTACAAAATAAGAACCGTAATAATAAGGGCTTTGTAAAATGTTGTATTCCCCGTTTACAGCACTTTTAAAGGTGTTGTAATTGGTGAAAACGTTGTCGATGGTGATTTTGTCGTAAGGCTTTTTATCTAAAAAATCCTCTTTGTTGCAAGCGCTCAGGGCGAAGACCATCCCAATAAATAAGATATATTTTGTTTTCATGATTTTCTGTTTTTATAATATTTTGAATTATATTTTAGTTGGCCTTAAAATGACATGTTTAGTCCGAAATAAAATGTTTTGGAAGGGGGTGCATTGAAACTTGCATTTCCGGATAATCCTCCTATTTCGGGATCGTTCAGTAGCGTTTTGTCTTTTACATAAGTCCAAAGGTTATCTCCTCCCACATAGACACGGAAAGTGCGGATAAATGTTTTTCCCAGGATATTTTTAGGGAAAGTATATGCCAACTCCACTTTTTTTAACCGGATAAAACTGCCATCGTGTAGCCAGCGTGAGGATTGGGACACAGAGCGTCTGTTTCTGAAAACATATTTGGGAACATCGGTAACATCTCCCGGCTTTTGCCACCGGTGATCATAAACATATTTTGAGGTGTTTCCGTAAGACCTCATGGCGAGGTAACCATTATCGTTTTGATACATTCCCAAAAGATCGAAGATTTGGCCTCCCCAGGAAGTATAAAACAGTGCGTTGAGGGAGAAATTTTTATAATAGAAAGTGTTGCCGAACGATCCGTAAAAATCGGGTGAGGTTTTCCCATGATCGTATTTTACGGCTTCTCTGTAATTGGTGGTGGTTTCTGTTTCCGTTGCATCTTTGTAATAAAGTTCCTCGCCGGTAGCAGGGTCTACTCCGGCATATCCGTAGAGATACAGGGTGTAAAAATCCTTTCCTACTTGCCGGTGATAAATGGAAGAAACAATGTCATCCGTTTTCAGTTGGGTAACTTTGTTTTTGTTGGAAGTAAAGGTGATGGAAGTGTTCCAGCGAAAACCGTTGTTGGCCGAGATGATATTTTTCGAATTAATGGCCACCTCAATACCGCCGTTGTGCATTCCCCCGAAATTTTGGAAAACATAGGAGTCGCCGTTAAAAGCTGAAATGGGTAAGTTAAACAACAACCGGGAGGTGTTTCTGCTGTAATAATCCACATGGCCCGAAAGCCGGTTGTCAAAAAGGGAAAAATCAACCCCGATGTTTAATGATGCATTTCTTTCCCATCCCAGCAAGGCGTTTCCTGCCGAGGCAATGGTGGTCGCATTTAAATCATTGTAAAATGCTGTTCCGTTGAATGTTCCCACATAGTTATAATCTCCGATCTGGTCGTTTCCGTTGACGCCGTAACTGGTACGAAGTTTTAAAAAGTCAACGGCATCAACACCGTCCATAAATGCTTCGTTTGAAATGTTCCACGCGGCTCCGAAAGCATAGAAATTACCGAAACGGTTGTTGGGACCGAATTTGGAAGAACCATCCCGCCGGAAAGAGGCATTAAATATGTATTTTTCCTTGTAAGAATAATCGGCGTTGACAAACAGGGAACGAAAAGCGGTTTCGTTTCTTTTGGTATAGGTATAAACGGTTTTCCCGTTGTCCAGCGTTATGGCTCCATCACGCAATTGATCCACACTGACATTGGTGATCCGTGCATCGGTAGCGCTGTATTCGGTCCCTGCAAAGGCATTGATACTATTGGCCTGATTAATGTTCCAACGGTACCTCAGAAGCGCCTTTGCATCCCAAATGTAAATGTTGGTATTTTTCTGGATACCGATACCGGAATGGCCATTATTCAAACCCTTTCCGATATAACTTGGAAAGTTGTTGTAATTTACATTCATGTTGTAGTTGCCGCTGTACATGGCTTCAAAAACCAGATGAGGAAGGATGTTGTAATTCAGATTAAATGCGCTTCTAAAACTGTTGGTCGTTAAGAGGCGGGTTTCTTCTTTTAATATCCCCAACGGGTTAATGCCGTAATTATAGCTGAGATCATAGGAGCCATCATCGTTGTAAACTTTAAAATCGGGTCTTAGCGTGTACATACTCCAGAAAGGATTGTAAAAAGAGGCCCCGGTTTCATAGTTGTCCGATTTGGTTCTCGAGTAGCCGATGTCGGTGGTGATTTTTATTTTGTCAATGACACGCGTATCATACCTTACCCGCATGCTAAACCGGTCGAAGTTAATTTCTTTGATGCCGGTTTTGTTGTTTAAATATCCCAACGAAAAATAGTACCGGTTAACCCCTTTGCTGCCCGAAAGGGATAAATTGTATTGCTGCAGGAGTGTTTGCCTTGTCAGTACATCTTCCCAATTGGTGTTTTGGTCGGGGTTGAAGGGGGTGTAATAGGGCCCCGGATTTTTTAAGAAGTTCAGCGCTTCTTCTTTGGTATCAATCCCATTGGTGGTGTTGTTGATTAAACCTTCCACATAAAGCTCTTCCAATTGAGGGGTGTTAAGGCTTTTGGCTATTTTGGTGAATTGAGAACCGCTCATTTGGGTTGAAAAAGTCACCACCGGGCGTCCGATTCTGCCGGATTTGGTTTCGATGACGATAACCCCGTTGGCCCCCCGTGAGCCGTAAATACTGGTGGCGGCTGCATCTTTTAAAACAGAGATAGACTTGATGTCATCCGGATTTAATGTGGATAAATCATATCCATCTGTTGTGGGGACCCCATCGATTACATACAGCGGGCTGCCCGGAACGGAAACCAGCGGTTTTCCGAGTACCGATGTGGGCTGTCCCAGCCCCACATATCCTACGCCTTTCTGAAAAGCCGATCCGACACCGCGGATGATAACTTCCGGTGTGGCGAGCGGATGACTGTTGTCGTTTAGGACCTGTAATCCGGCCACACTTCCCTGCAAATTGGTTAAAAGCGTCGGGTTGTTGGAATTTTCATATTCTTTGCTGCTGATGTTTACGGCGGCAGCAGTAGATTTTACCCTTGTCAGTTTTTGATATCCCGTGGAAACAATTTGTACTGTTTCCAGTTTCTTAACGGATTCGGAAAGCACTATGGTGATTTCTTTCCGGTTGTTCACTTGAATGGTTTTTGACTGGAATCCGATAAAAGATATTTTTAAAACCGCATTGGGACTGCTGACTTCCAAAGAGAATTTACCATCCTTGTCGGTGATGGTGCCGTTGGATGTTCCCACCTCAACCACCGATGCTCCCGGCAACGGTTCTCCTTTATTATCGGTAATTTTCCCCGATACCTTGTATTTTGCCTGCGCTACGGGTTGCTGGGAGGCGTTTTTTGTTTCGCGGGGTTTTAATATAATGACGGAATTTTCAATTTCATAGTCAATACCCATTTTAGGGAGTACTTCATTCAAAACCTTGCCCAGCGGCTGATGAATGATTTTGAGGGTTACTTTTTTCGACTCGAAGATTTTGGATTCTTTATACAAAAATCCAACTCCGGTTTGCGACTCAATGGATTCGAACATCTCAAAAAGCGTGGCGTCATGTAATTTTAACGTGACATACTTTCCGCTAAATATTCCAGCCTGTACTTGGAAGTTTAAAAGGGAAAGAAATAGGATCAATCCGGCCATAATCATTTTCTTTTTTAAGGTTCTCATGCCCGGCTTTGGCAAGAAACCATGAGAATAGAAATTTTTCATAAGTTTGCCTGTTAATTATTAATTAATACTAAAAAAGGATTCTCCTTTTTTGCGGAATATGTTGCAGCATATTCCGTTTTTTTATTAAAGTTGTTTAAAGTTTACAAAACGTAAATTTGCTAAGAACCTGATCAATCAGCAAATAAATATCTTTTTTATATACCTACCCCTACACCCCTTCAAGAAGGGGAATATTCGGTATTTATTTGCTGATTGACAATACATTATAAACAATATTTTCAGGTAAACTTTAAACAACTTCATTTCTTACTAATGACCACTGTTTTACCTGTTATTTTAAATTGAATGCTGTTTGTTTGTTCCATTAACCGAATGATAATATTGAAATCCTCGAAACGCGGGATTTTCCCGGAAAATTTTAACCGGCTGGTTGCAACATCGTTAAAAAACACATGGATATCGTACCATCTGCCCAGTTTGTTAAAAATCTGTTCCAGCGTTTCATTTTTAAATAAGAAAACCCCTTGGGTCCATGAGGTGTAAATTTTTGTGTCCACCGTATGCACATGAAGTTTTTGAATCGCTCCTTCTTTTTTTATAAAAGCCTGCTGAGAGGGTACCAGTATTGCCGATTGAAATTTACCACTCATTTTTTCGCTAACCAATACTTTTCCTTCTACCAATGTGGCTTGTGCAAAGTTGTCATCCGAATAATTTGAAACGTCAAACTCTGTACCCAATGCTTTTACAACCAGGCCGTTTGCATGAACGATAAAAGGGTGTTTGGGGTCTTTCGATACTTTAAAAAAGGCTTCTCCTTTTAAATAAACATTCCGCTCTTTTCCGGTAAAAACACTGGGATACTTTAATTGGGAGGCAGCATTTAACCAAACCTTGGTACCATCCGAAAGAATCACGACAATTTCTCCGCCCCGCGGGGTTACCAATGTGTTCATCTCTATTTTTTTACCGGTCGCAACCTTTTTGTTGTATTCCACTTTTCCGGAGTCAATTTTTATCCTGACTTGTTTGTCCGGGAGGCTTACCGTGGTGTCTTTTTTCCCCAGTTCAATTTGCCGGCCGTTCCCAAGGATAAGTTTTGCTTTGTATTGTCCCGGTACGATTTGTGCCGTTTTTCCAATATTATTCTTTGTTTGTTGTACGTTCTTTTTAAAGAGATACCAACCTCCGTATGCCAGCATGAGCGGAATAATCACGGCGGCGGCGTACTTTACAAAGGGGATTCGTTGTAAAAACCGTTTCCGTTTTTGTGCGCCGATTTGTTCTTGAATTTTGCTCCAAATCTTCTCTTTATCCAATGACTTGATGATTTCTTCGCGTTCTTCCCAATTTTTTTGATTCCTTATGCTGTTCAGGAGGTCTTGATGGGCAGGATCTTCTTTTAGCCAACGCATAAAATCTTCCAAATCATTGTCCGACAGGTTGTTGAGAAGATAACCTGCAATGAGTTTGCTTATCTTGATATATTTTAATTCGTCCATTGGGGGATGTTCCTTTTATTTATACAACACGCTCGGGCGGAAAAAGGGTGACAACGAGGCGTTTTTTTCTAAAAAAATTTTGCTCTCAAAAAGGAAGCCTTATGGGGCAAAACCTTGTTTGCCCAAGATTTAGGGCTTGTTGTCGCCATTGGGAACAGAGACAGAGACAGGCAAAGAGCCACTTGGGAAAATGCTTTCCCTCTTTGTACTGTGATAAAAATGGCCGGACTTTGGCTCCGGACTTTTGGCTTTTATATCATTTTTTGATACTTCGACGGGATGATGAACGGGAACCCGTGACGGACGTTGATTTCCGTTTTTTTGTAAATGATGTTGATCACAATGGTTTGGTTGGCAGCAATGATAATTTTTATTTTTAAAGGCAGTGTACTTCCCGAAACGGTTTGGTATTCTTCGTAAAAAATACGGATGGCTTTGTTTTTCATACTGCTTTCGCTCAACTGCAGACTTTTGATTCGGAAAGTATGGGGGTCTAACCATACTTTTTGATCCAGAAAACGGGCGGCGTCGTCAACGCCCGGGACTTTCATTTTCATGTGGAGCAGGTATTGGTTTTGCATTACCGTGGCCGAGGAATCGATGACCGGATAGTGTACGCCATCGGCAAACAGCAATGCCTGGATCATGGCAAAGTTTATGTGGGTATGCATCAGGCTGTCAATGAGCCGGTAAGTACCAAGGACATAATTCTTTTTGATGCGGTTCAGCAGTTTTACCGAATCTTCCGTCATGACGACCCGTGCGGCTTCGATACCCATGGCCGGAACCAGACTCATCCATAAAATACTGTCTTTTTTCATGCGCACCTGAACGCGGAAATTAACCGGTTCTTTGTCTCCTTTTTGATAGTTTACGGCCAGTTTTCCGGCAAACCACGAAAAAGAGGGGGCTTGTGCTTCCATCCGTTGATACAACGTTTCAAAGGGAAGTTCTTTTAAATGTAAACGGGTGATGCTTTTGGTGGATTTACAGGATGAGAGAAAAAAACTTCCACTTACGGCCATGAGGGCCAGCATCAAAAAAGCAAGAGATTTCTTATTCATACAATTTTCCGGTTTTAACCTTTTTTTTCAACAGCTTGGAGTGGTCTTTCATTTTCAGTGCTTTTTTCCACTGGATCAGGGCTTCTTTGTGTTTCCCGAGACGATATAAAATATCGCCGTAATGTTCTACCACCACCCCGCTGGTTTTGCCACCGTTGTCCAGTGCTTTTTGTTCCCACTTTAATGCCTGGTTGTATTTCTTTTGTTTGTAAAGTACCCAGGCGTAAGTATCCAGGTTGTTTTGGTTATAAGGATCAAGGTCTACAGCCTTCTTTGCCATGAGGGCTGCTTTGTCTAAATGGACACCATCGAGGGCAAGGTAATAGGCATAATTGTTCAGGACTATGGTATTTTCGGTATTGATTTGCAGCACCTTGTCGTAGGCGGCATAGGCTTTTTGGTTTTCCTTCAGTTCGTGGTAAGTATCGCCAAGGGTGGAATAAAAATTTTCTAAAAGGGCACTGTTGCCGGCAGCGAGGTCTTTTCCTTTTTCAAGATACGCTTTGGCTTTCTTGAAATTTTTCAGCTGAAATTCACCAATTCCTCCCAGTAGGTACGGAATGGGTTTGTCGGGGAAAAACCGAATGGCTCCCGGGGCATCTTTTACCAAAGCAACGCTGTCGTTGAGGTACAGGTCACAAAACAACAGTTGTTCCCAAACAGGATATTGGGTGGAATCTTGTTTTAACAATTGCCGGAACAACGGACGTGCTTTTTTGTATTTTTTGTTTTGGTATAGCATACTGGCGTAAAAAGTATCGGCCAGCGAATCATCGGGATGTGTGTTTTTAATGACTTGTGCAAGCGCCAGTGCCTGGGCTTTCTGTTGGTCGTTCAATTGCCCCGAATAGTAAGTAATCAGTAAGTTGACTTTGGTTTTCACATCTAATTTGGGATTGGCAAAACCTTTTTTCAGTTCTTCGAACGATTTGGCCGGGTCGCCGTTTTTCCGGTAGAAATCGGCCAGTGAGATATGCACATAGGGGTCTTGCGGGTTGAGCCGGATGATTTGCCGGTAAGCCCATTCAGCGGTTTTGGGTAGTCCGTGCTGGGAGGCAAATTCGGCCAGCATAGCATAAGTCCTTGTGTTTTCAGGATTAAATTTCACCAGTTTTTCATACTGCATCAACGCCGAATCTTTTTTGTTGAGCCGTAAATAAAGATCGGCAATTTGTTTGGTGAGTTGGGGTGTTATGCCCACCAACATTTCCACTTTCCGGTAAGCCTGGACAGCATGCTGGTAATCACCCGTAAAATAGTAGGCAAAAGCCAGTTCGTTTTCAAACCCCACATTGCCGGGTTCTTTTTTGCAAAGTTTTTTGTAGGTGTTCAGGTATGTCTTGTAATCTCCGTTTACTTTCGATAAATCGGCATAAAGTACTTGATACCATTTGTTGGTACTGTCTTGTTCCACAGCTTTTTTGGCCAGGGCAAGGGCTTCGGCATTTTTACCGTAAGCCGAGAGCAACTGGGCTTTCTCGTAGTTGGCTGCCGGGTCTTTGGGGTTGATTTGCAGTGCCAGCGAAAAGAGGCTGTCGGCCTGTTTCAAACGACCGGTTTCTTTATACATCACGGCACGGGCAAAGAGTTCGGCCTCTTTGTAACGCTTTTGGTAAGTCAGTTGTTCCTGTTGGGCTTTTTTCTTGTTTTTATGATGTTTTTTCTGTGCAAAAACATGTCCTCCTCCCACCAAAAACAGAAGAGTCAGAAAGATTATTTTTATGTTGCTTTTCATGATGTCAATTTTTTATTTGGCTCCCGTATGGCCGAATCCGCCGCCGCCCCGTACCGTTTCCGAAAGGATTTCCACCGCTTCCCACTGCGCTTGTACGTGGGCCGATATGACCATTTGGGCAATACGGTCGCCATCGTTGATAACAAAATGTTCTTGGGAAAGGTTGATCAGAATAACCCGTATTTCCCCCCGGTAATCGGCATCAATCGTTCCGGGGCTGTTGAGTACCGTAATGCCTTTTTTCAGGGCTAACCCGCTACGCGGCCTGACCTGGGCCTCATATCCTATGGGCAACTCAATAAACAATCCTGTGGGAACCAAAACCCGTTCCATGGGAGCCATCGTGAGGGGTGCTTCCAAATCGGCCCGCAAATCCATGCCCGCAGAGGCTTCGGTTTCGTACCGGGGCAGGGCGTGTTTCGAACGGTTAACAATCTTAATCTTCATTATCTAACTTTATGTTATACAGTGTATTGAAAGTGTGTGAACCGGCATTGTCCGGAGCCGGGTAAACGGTCCGGCCTTTCTTTCAATACGGCCTCAAAAGTAAAGAAAAAAGCCAACAACGGATAAATGGTCTGTTTTATAAAATGTTAAACAATGTTTAAAATCTTGTTTAGGGGTTGTTGCCGTTTTCAGGATATTCGGGTTTGTAGACCGATTGAGCTGAGGGTGCCCTGAATATATGTAGGGGTAAAGTTTGGGTCGTTCGCCCGGACGCAGGGGTACTTGGAAACTTGATTTTATCCTAAATTTTGACAAACTTTAAGGTAAATTATCTTAATGCCTTGGTTTCTTTGTGTTTGGCTCAACACATCTTAATTCGTTTTACGGTTCCGGACCGGACTGTAAAGGGTTTTGCCTGATCCCATTTTGATACACAGGGATATGCGAATATTTTTAATTTTGCACTTTTAAACGATACCCCATGGAAAAACGCGAATATGTTTGTCCCAAATGTGGCAACAAAACTTACGAAGTGGACGAAATACGTACCACCGGCGGTATTTTCGCCAAGATTTTTGATGTCCAAAACAAAAAATTTACGGTGATTTCTTGTACCCATTGCGGTTACAGTGAGTTGTATAAGCGCCGTACCAGCACTTTCGGGAACATAGTAGACTTTTTTACCAATTGATATTTTTATCTCCCCTTTCCGGGAAAATTCAGCAAACGATTTATGGCACAACAAGAAGATGTATTGAAAAAAATTATAGCCCATGCCAAGGAGTACGGGTTTGTGTTTCCTTCGAGTGAAATTTATGACGGACTGAGTGCCGTTTACGATTATGGCCCCAACGGGGTGGAGCTGAAAAAAAATATCCGCGATTACTGGTGGAAGGCTATGGTGCAGTTGCATGAAAACATTGTGGGACTCGATGCGGCCATTTTTATGCATCCCACCGTTTGGAAAGCCTCGGGTCATGTGGATGCTTTCAGCGACCCGCTCATCGACAACAAAGATTCCAAAAAAAGGTACCGTGCCGATGTGCTGGTGGAAGATTATATGGCTAAAATAGAAGCCAAAATCAATAAAGAGCTGACCAAAGCCCGTAAACGTTTTGGCGACCGCTTTGACGAAAAACAGTACCGTGAAACCAATCCCCGTGTTTCGGGTTATCTCCGCAAAATCGAAGAAATCAAAAACCGTCTTTATCCGGCCATGGATCGTTCCGATATGGCGGCCATAAAGCAACTTATTGAAGATTTGGAAATTGCAGATCCCCTTTCGGGAACAAAAAACTGGACGGAAGTACGACAGTTTAACTTGATGTTTTCAACCCAAATGGGCTCTACGGCCGATGGCGCCTCCGAAGTATATCTGCGCCCCGAAACGGCACAGGGGATTTTTGTTAATTACCTCAATGTGCAGAAAACGGCACGGATGAAAATTCCTTTCGGCATTGCTCAAACCGGTAAAGCTTTCCGCAACGAAATTGTAGCACGACAATTTATTTTCCGTATGCGGGAGTTCGAACAAATGGAGATGCAGTTTTTTGTCCGCCCCGGAACCGAAATGGAATGGTACCGGTTTTGGAAAGAGGAGCGGATGAAATGGCACCTTGCCACCGGTATTCCGGCCGAAAAATTCCGTTTCCACGATCATGATAAACTGGCCCATTATGCCAATGCAGCAGCCGATATCGAATTTGAATTTCCCATGGGTTTCAAAGAGTTGGAGGGCATCCATTCGCGTACCGATTTCGACCTTGGGGCCCATGAAAAGTATTCGGGAAAGAAACTGCGTTATTTTGATGCGGAAATCAACGAAAGTTATGTGCCTTATGTGATTGAAACTTCCATTGGACTCGACCGCATGTTCCTGGCCCTGTTGAGCCATGCTTATACCGAAGAAAAATTAGACGACGGTTCGCAACGTGTGGTAATGAAACTGCCGCCATTTCTTGCTCCTTACAAGGTAGCTGTTTTTCCGCTGACCAAAAAAGACGGCTTACCCGAAAAAGCACGGGAGATCATGGATACGCTGAAATACGATTTCATGTGCTTTTACGAAGAAAAAGACACCATCGGCAAACGGTACCGCCGCCACGATGCCATTGGAACACCCTATTGCATAACGGTGGACCACCAAACCCTTAAAGACAATACGGTAACCCTGCGCGAGCGCGACAGTATGCAACAGGAACGGATTCCCATTGAAAAGATCGGTGACGTGGTGGCCAAAAGCCTGAAACGTAAGATTTAAGGTTTATATCCAGAGTCTTCGAGAAACTGCTGGGCATCTTTCATTTTCAGCAGCTGTTGCAGTGTGGTGCGGGAATGCCGGGCCATGTACCGGCGTACCATTTGCCATCCGAACCAGGTGGCTATGGCCGGCGGGGAGTCGTGTGAAAAGCCATCACTGAACGGGCCGGGACCGGTCATCTTGTTGATGAGCATGTAATCGGTGGAAAACAAAAACCGGTTGCGCACCAAAACAGCCCAAACTTCTTTGCGGTTTTTTTCCATCCATTGCCATTGCTTTCCGGTGTAACAAATTTTTAAAGTGTCTGCTGTGGCAGGAAACAAGGCATCTAAAAAATAGAGTTTTTTTCCGGCCGCCAGCATATGGTCCAGCAGTGTTTTGGGATGGATGTTTTTCCGGAAGTCCTCTTCATACAACGTGCGTGCCACATCCAGCGAAAGCTGTTGCCTGACCATACACCGGCGGTGATACAGCGGAATGTTCAGGTCGGTGTACAACGGGAATTGCGTGCCGAGGTAGTCGTCCAACGCGACGACAACGGTATTTCCCTGTTTCATAACCGGTTGTTCGTAATAAAGGTTCGAAACGTAAGTATAGACTTCGGGTAACCGATAGGCCGGAAAATAATATTTTAAATGGGCAAAAGCCGATGAAAGTTGCTTTTCTTCCGGCGAAAGTGAGGGAAAGGCTTTTATGGTTTTGTGATAAATGTAGCGGATTTGGGTATCGGTTACATACCGGTACAAACGGTTGACGTTGGCCGTATCGTTCAGGTCGGCATTCAGAAAAGGAAGAAATGCGGGTTTTATCTTTTTTAAACCGGCCTGAAAATCATGCAGGTTCACGCCGAAAAGCGCTTTTTCGTAACGGTGAATACGAACGGTTACTTTCGGCAATTTGTTTTTTGGTACCACCGGTATGCCTTCCGGCCCGTGATGACAGGAAGTGAGGAACAAAGAAAGAAAAACCAAAAGGATTACCGGAAAAAGAAACTGTTTTTTCATCCTGTTTATTGTTGTAAACTGTCCAAATAAAAAATGCCGGCACAAAAGTACCGACATTTTCTATGGGATGTTTCCGGAGCAGTTATAAAATTTTCCAGCCCAACGTAATTTCAAATGCATTGGCCGCACCGGTTACCTGATGGGTGGTGTTGTCATATTTTACATTTCCGTTAAACAGGTCGTTGATGCCGCCGTAATATTTTACATCCAAAGCAAACATAAAAATATCGACTCCGACACCCAGCTGATACTGCCACTGTACATTGCTAAAATCGTCCGGGAGCAAGTAATCTTCCGGGTTACCGTTTTGGGTGTCAATGGTTTTGTCAACAACAAAATTACCGGTTGCCCCTCCGAAAAGGCGCACGTTGAATACTTTCGCGTTGATGATACGCCATCCAAGGCTCAACGGTACCTGAATGGATTTCAAATTAATATCCTGTTTGACAGGTGAGCCCCCATTACCGATAGGAAAAGTAAAAACACTTCCCTGCGTCATGTAATTGACTTCCGGCTGAATGTAAACCTTTTTACCGATGCGCATAAACACACCAAGTAACATGTTGTTTTTTAGTCCGTTGGTAATGTCGGAACCTTTGTACGACAGTTTGGATGCCGTATAACCGATTTGCGGGCCAATGTGAAACTGACCGTACATAAGACTGCTCATAAGAACAGCTACAAGGAGTAAACTGAATTTTTTCATAACGTAAGATTTTTAGGTTGAATGTTTAATAATTGCTTTGCTTATGCCAAAGATAAACAAAATCTATAAATATAGGCAATGCCTTTCCATCTGTTTGTTTTTCTACCGGAATCGGAGGAAAACGCGATGAAACAGTGAATTAACCCGCCTGCAAATTTTCGGCCCCCGGCAGCATGCCTTCGAGCTGCGAGGGGTCGTGGATGAGCACCGGAATATGCTGTGGGCAGATCCAATATTCTTTCCCTTTATAGGCTAACTGTACCAAAGGAACCTGTTCCGAATCTCTTTTGCAAAACAGGCAATGTTTTTCGTTGTGATTTTCCATAATGAAATAGTGAATTATGTATATAAATTAAAGCGGCAAAAATGAGAAAATATTATTTACCAATGAAAA
>CAYYRE010000028.1:15923-24083 GCA_964473895.1 uncultured Lentimicrobiaceae bacterium
GTCTTCTGCCAAAATTCAGTAATTTAGCCTCGTTTTATGAACATACTTTATCAGATAGGGGAATATGTGGTCATTATTTTTCAGGCTTTCAAACGACCTGATAAAGGGTTTGTATTCCGGCGTCAGCTGATGGTTGATTTTAAACGCCTTGGGGTGGATTCCATCAGTATTATTTCCATTATTTCATTATTTACAGGGGCCATTATTGCCATTCAAATGGCCTATAATATTGATTCTCCTTTTATTGCCAAATCCATTATCGGGTTTTCCACCCGCCAAATGCTGGTTTTGGAAATTTCGCCCACCATTATCAGTTTGATTTTGGCCGGTAAGGTAGGTTCCCGCATTGCCTCCGAAATCGGCACCATGCGTATTACCGAACAGATTGATGCCTTGCAGGTGATGGGAGTGAACCCGCCCAATTATCTGATTTTGCCCAAGATGGTGGCCGCCATGCTTTATTTCCCGGTGTTGATTGTGTATTCTATTTTTCTCGGTGTGCTGGGTGGTTGGATTATGGGATCCATTACGGGTCTTATTCCATCGGCCGACTATATCATTGGCATCCGTTCGTGGTTCGACCCCTTTACGCTGACCTATGCCATGATCAAAACAGTGGTATTTGCTTTTATTATTACTTCCGTGTCCGCCTATAAGGGATATACCGTCAAAGGCGGTTCGGTGGAAGTGGGGCAGGCCAGTACCGAAGCCATCGTGGTCAGCAGTATCCTCATCATCTTTTTCGATTTGATTCTTACCCAAATGTTGCTTACATGATCGAGGTCAAAAACATATCCAAAAGTTTCGGTGATCAACAAATCATAAAAGACATCTCTGTCTCCTTTGAAGAGGGTAAGACTAACCTGATCATTGGGCAAAGTGGTTCGGGGAAAACAGTTCTTATGAAGTGCTGTATCGGCTTGTATGATGTGGACAGCGGCGAGATTGATTTTCACGGACGGCGTTTTTCCAATGTCCCTGAAAGAAAAAGAAAACACATTCGTCAGGAAATGGGCGTGCTCTTTCAGGGGGGTGCATTGTTTGATTCGCTCACGGTGGAAGAAAATATCATGTTTCCGCTGAACATGTTTACCGATATGACCCTGAAAGAAAAACTGGAACGGGTGAATTTTGTATTGGAAAATGTGAACCTTTCGGGAAACAACCAAAAATATCCTGCCGAGCTGAGTGGCGGAATGATTAAGCGGGTGGCTATTGCCAGGGCTATCTCCCTGATGCCCAAATACCTGTTTGCCGATGAACCCAACTCCGGCCTCGACCCCAAAACCGCCGAACGGATTGATGCCCTGCTCTCCGAACTGACCAAAAAGTTCAATATGACCACCGTGATTAACACCCACGATATGAACTCGGTATTGCAAATCGGCGAAAAAATCTGCTTTATTCATCAAGGGAAACTTTGCTGGGAAGGCACCAAAGAAACCATTTTGACCAGCGATAACGAACGACTCAATGATTTTGTGTTTGCCACTGAGTTGACCCGCCGGATTAAAAGGTGATTTTACGGTTTCAAGTCATTGATTTTGCCGCGAATACGTAAAAAGAATGAAAGGGGATCGCGGGTTTCCATCATATGTTTGTTAGCATAAATTGTGCAAAAGCGGCTGTTTTTATTTCCTTTTCGAGAAAGGGAAAGATGAGAAATTTCCAGATGGGGAACCCGGTGACCTCAGGGTCATCGGGTTGTGCTATTTTGCTGAGAAATTGAGCCGGAAGATAAAAAGCCAATGTTTGCATTTTTTGATTGGGGCCGCATTTTCGTCTAAATATCATTTTGTTGAAAAACCGAACTTTTTAGTTATTTTCGTTACATGGTAAAAAGCCTCTCTTTTTTAATCACTGGTTATGGTTTGTAATAGGCTCGGATTATCTATGAAAACAGAAAGGGAACGTTATGAAAAAAATTGTTTTTATTGATACGGAAGTTGGTTTGAGAAGTAGGAAGGTTGAGGATGCCGGAGCAATAAAGACAAATGGTGAGGTGTTTCATTCCGGTAATTTGACACAATTCAAAAAATTTATTGCGCACGCTGATTTTGTATGCGGCCACAATATCATGGATCATGATATAAAATATTTATCCGGAAATATCTCTTTTTCAAAGTTTACGCTGATAGATACCTTGTTTTTATCACCGTTGCTTTTTCCGGCGAAACCGTATCATGCTTTGTTAAAAGATGATAAGTTGCAAACCGATGCATTCAACAACCCGTTGAATGACGCCATAAAAGCCAAAGATTTATTTTTTGATGAAGTGGCTAAATTTCAACAAATCGACAACGATTTAAAAAAAATCTTCTATGCTCTTTTAAAAGATAAGAACCATTTTTCCGGGTTTTTTAAATATGTGGGTTATGAAACCTTGGTGCCAGACCCGGAGCAACTTATCTTCAGGAGGTTTAGTGAGGATATTTGTCATCATGTTAATTTACAATATCTTATTAATGAAAATCCGACTGAGCTGGCTTATTGTTTGACCCTCATTGCCGTACACGACCGTTATTCCATTACCCCGCCATGGGTTTTAAAAAGGTTTCCGGAAGTACAGCGGATAATGTTTTTATTAAGAAATAATCCCTGTATAAGTGGTTGTAGCTATTGCGATGAAGCACAGGATGTGCATATCGGATTGAAGAAGTTTTTTGGGTTTGATTCGTTCAGGACATACAATGGTGAACCTTTGCAGGAAAAAGCAGCAAAAGCGGCCATTGAGGATAAATCTATTTTGGCCGTTTTCCCAACCGGTGGAGGTAAATCGCTCACCTTTCAACTACCGGCTCTCATGCAGGGCGAAAATGTAAAAGGGCTCACCGTGGTGATTTCGCCGTTGCAATCATTAATGAAAGACCAGGTGGACAATCTTGAGAAAAATGGTATTACAGGGGCTGTTACCATCAACGGGTTGTTGGATCCTATTGAGCGTGCAAAATCATTTGAGCGGGTAGCCAACGGTTCTGCATCATTACTATATATATCGCCGGAGTCGCTGCGTTCAAGAACGATCGAACATCTTTTACTCGGCAGAAATATTGTTCGGTTTGTTATTGACGAGGCGCATTGTTTCTCTGCCTGGGGACAGGATTTTAGAGTGGATTATTTATATATCGGTGATTTTATTCAATCATTGAAAGAAAAGAAAAATCTGGAGTTTGATATTCCAGTTTCCTGTTTTACTGCAACGGCTAAGCAAAACGTGGTTGAGGATATCGTATCCTATTTTGAAGAGAAATTGAATCTGGAATTAGAAATATTTCGTGCTGATACGGCACGCAAAAATCTAAAATTCAGGGTTTACCCGAAAGGTGATGAAGAGGAAAAATACAATACGGTACGTGATTTAATCGATATGCACCATTGTCCCGCCATTATTTACGTTTCGTATACCAGAAAAGCATATCGGCTGGCCCAACGGCTTACAAAGGATGGATATGTGGCTAAGCCTTATCATGGGAAAATGGATCATCAGGAAAAAACAGAAAATCAAGATGGTTTTATCAACGGCGATGTACAGATTATGGTGGCTACCTCGGCATTTGGCATGGGGGTTGACAAAAAAGATGTGGGAATGGTGATCCATTACGAAATTTCCGATTCACTTGAAAATTACATACAGGAAGCCGGCAGGGCAGGACGCGATGAAGGTATGGAAGCAGTATGTTATGTGTTGTTTAACGAAGAAGATTTGAGCAAGCATTTTATTTTGCTCAACCAAACAAAACTGAACATTAAGGAGATTCAACAGGTGTGGAAAGCCATTAAAGCACTGACGCGGTTCCGTTCAAAAGTTTCAAATTCGGCGCTGGAAATAGCCCGTAAAGCCGGTTGGGATGATACGGTAGCTGAAATAGAAACAAGGGTAAAAACAGCGATTGCCGCATTGGAAGAATCGGGATATATTAAACGGGGACAAAATATGCCTCGTATTTTTGCCAACAGTATTCTTTCCAGAAATGCACAGGAGGCCATAGATAAAATAAACGGTTCGTTCCGTTTTACCGGAAGGCAAAAACAAGATGCCATTCGGGTTATTAAAAAATTATTTTCAAGTAAGAGCCGGAAACAAGCGATAGGCGAGGAGGCGGAATCAAGGGTTGATTATATTTCAGACCATTTGGGTATTGTTAAAGAGCAAGTTATAGAAATTATCAACCTGTTGCGCGAAGAAAAAATACTGGCCGATACCAAAGATTTAACAGCGTTTATCAAAACGGGTGAAGACAAACGTTCCCGAAAAATAGTGACATCTTTTTTGGCGATCGAGAAATTTTTATTGTCAAAAATTGATGAGAGTGAAAAAATTTTTCATTTGAAGCAGTTGAATCAAGAGCTGGAAGAAAACAACCTGGCAGGGACTTCCCCACAAAAAATAAATGCGATTTTTAATTTTTGGGCCATTAAGCATTGGGCCAGACAAAAGAGGCCTGATTTTTCCAAAAACCAAATAGGTATTCAACTCCTTCAAAGCAAAAAAGAGTTATTGCAAAAACTTAAGAACCGGGAAGAATTGGCACGGTTTATCATTGATTATCTGTTTAAAAAGATTAATGACCATCCGGAAGACTATGAATTGGAAAACGAAAACATACTGGTCGGCTTTTCGGTACATGAACTGAAAATAGCTTATGAGCAAAGTGGGCTCTTTTCGCAAAAAATCACATTAAACGATGTGGAGGATACATTGTTTTATTTGTCAAGAATCGAGGCGTTAAAACTGGAAGGAGGTTTCCTGGTGATATATAACAGCCTTACCATTGAGCGTATAGAAAAAGACAACCGGAAAAGATATAAAGCTGAAGATTACGAAAAGTTAAAACAATTTTATGAGAATAAAGTACAGCAAATCCATATTGTGGGCGAATATGCAAAGAAAATGCTCAGGGATTACCGTGATGCTTTACAATTTGTTGAGGATTATTTTCAGTTGAATTACCCCTCCTTTTTAAATAAATATTTCAAAGGCAACCGGAAAAATGAAATCAAAAGGAATATTACCCCACGCAAATTCAGGCAACTTTTTGGAACGCTTTCGCCCACACAATTAAAAATTATTAATGACCGGGAATCAAAATATATTGTCGTGGCTGCCGGCCCGGGAAGTGGTAAAACACGGGTTTTGGTTCATAAGTTGGCCTCATTGCTGCTTATGGAAGATGTGAAGCATGAGCAGCTTTTGATGGTTACCTTTTCGCGGGCAGCAGCTACAGAGTTTAAAAAGCGTCTGCTCAAACTGATTGGCAATGCCGCCCATTTTGTGGATATTAAGACCTTTCATTCCTATTGTTTCGATTTGATGGGGAGGGTGGGTGACATTGAAAAATCATCTGAAATCATTCGTGATGCCATCGAAAAAATAAAAAACAATGAAATTGAACCCAATCGAATCACCAAAACCGTTTTAGTGATTGATGAAGCACAGGATATGGATGCCGTTGAGTTTGAGTTGATATCAACCCTCATGGATATTAATGAAGAGATGCGGGTGATTGCCGTGGGCGATGATGATCAAAATATTTATGCCTTCAGGGGGGCAAACTCCAAATATTTAAACCGTTTTTTGAGTGAACGGTCGGCTGTAAAATATGAACTTACCGGGAATTACCGAAGTAAAAAAAACCTTGTGTCGTTTACCAATCAATTTGTTCAAACCATTAGTACCCGGCTTAAAAGCGGTATGATTGTTCCTGTAAGTAAAGAAAATGGGCTCATTCGCCTGGTCAAATATAAGTCAGACCAACTGATTGTACCGGTTGTAAATGACCTTTTACAGACGGGGTTCACAGGTTCAACTTGTGTTTTAACAAAAACAAACGATGAAGCTTTGCAGATTACTGGTTTGTTGTTGAAAAACGGGGTGACTGCAAGACGTATTCAAACCAATGATCATTTTAGTTTGTATCAACTTTATGAAATACGTTTTTTTATCTTTCAATTGGGTTTAAAACCGGATACTTACAGGATAAACGATGACGATTGGCAGCGGGCGAAAAGCGATTTGGTAAAAAGGTTTTCCCGAAGTACCAGGTTGGATGTCTGTATCAATATCCTTAAAGACTTTGAGCTCAGTAACCCCAAGTGGAAATACAAAACCGATTTTGAAGTTTTTTTGCGGGAATCCAAACTTGAGGATTTTATTTCAGGAAATTCCGAAACCATTTTGGTTTCCACTATCCACAAAGCCAAAGGCAAAGAGTTTGACAATGTTATCTTATTACTGAATAACTTTCATTTAACGGACGATGAACAAAAACGTACGTTGTATGTCGCGATGACACGTGCCAAAACAAATCTGACGATTCATACGAATAACAACATTCTGGATGCTTTTAAAACTGAGAATCTTAAGGTTGAATTTGATCATTCGATGTATGGGGCACAAGAAACCATTGTTTTGCAACTGACCCACCGGGATGTCTGGCTCGACTTTTTTGTCAATTCTCAAAGGCAAGCCCTGATTAAACATTTACAAAGCGGCGATACGTTGTATTTAAAAAAGGACACTTGCTATAATGCCGAACACCGTGAAGTCCTTAAATTATCTAAAGTTGCCCAGACCCAACTGGAGAAACTGGCTTCCAAAGGCTATGTGGTGGAAACGGTAAAAATTAATTTTATTGTCTTTTGGCGTAAAGAAAATAACAGAGGGGAAGTAAGGATTATTTTGCCTGAAATTTACCTGAACAGGAAACAGACCGGTGTTGCAAAGAATACAGTTATGTTAAAAGATTAGCCTGATAAGTATAGGGGCATTTCTTCAGGCTTTTCTACAAAATCCTTGAAAATGGGTTTGCCATAAAAGTCCACAACATAAACGAAACAAAAAAGATTCAGTTGGGATACCCGACGTCCTAAGTGGTACAAACCGGACAGTTTTTTCCGGGTGAACTTGTCATCCCGGTTGCTTTTGAGTATAAAAAGGTTAATTTAATGTATGTTGTAGTATATCATAATAATGAAGTTGTTTAAAATTTATCTAAAAATATTGTTTATAACGTATTGTCAATCAGTAAATAAATACCGAATATTCCTCTTCTTGAAGAGTCTGTCCCGTTTGAGCGGGAGATGTAGGGGGTAGGTATATAAAAAAGATATTTATTTGTTGATGAATCAGGTCATTAGCAAATTTACGTTTTGTGAACTTTAAGTAGCTTCAATAAAAAACATGGAACCTTCCAATTTACTTGCTTTATTGCCTTTTATATTGATATTTTTGGTTTGGTTATTTTCCGTCATTACCATCATACGGTCAGAGAAAACCTGTGGTAATGAAAAGCAAGCCCAGGTGCTGCTGATGATTTATTCTATGGTTTACCCGGATTCCTGCCTTTTTCCGTCCCTGTTGAAACGAAAAAGGGAAAGCTCCGCCGGTGGTTTACGACCCCTGGCAGGGCGTTCCGCTTGATTTAACATTTTTTCGGGATAGAAACCTTTTGGCCTTGCCGAAGAAACCCTATCTTTGCCTTTCAATAAAAGTCATGATTTACATTACAAGGAGAGAACGGTTCAATGCGGCCCATCGCCTGTTTAAAGAAGAATACAGCGATGAAAAAAACCTGGAGGTCTTCGGAAAATGTTCGCACCCCCACTGGCACGGACACAATTACGAGTTGTTTGTGACGGTAAAAGGCGAAGTGAATCCCGAAACCGGTTTTTTGGTAAACCTGAAAGCCCTTAGTCGTTTAATCAAAGACAAAGTAATCGATCAGATAGACCACAAAAATATCAACCTGGATGTGGATTTTATGCAGGGCAAAATGGCTTCTACCGAAAACCTCGCCATAGGCATTTGGCAACAGTTGGAAGGTGAAATAGAGGCACTCGGGGCGTTTTTGCACTGCGTTAAAATTTACGAATCCGAAAACAATTTCGTAGAATATTTCGGATAAGAAAAGGACAAGCAGATCATTCATTAATAAATTTTTAATTGCTATGGATAAACCGAAAGCGATGTTAGATTACGAAAGGATTGAAACTTACGCACCGGAAAAACTGAAAAAGCTGGAGTATCATTATAAAGAGATTTTAAAACTCATCGGAGAGGATGTGGAACGCGAAGGGTTGGTAAAAACTCCGTTGCGGGTGGCCAAATCCATTCAGTTTCTGACGCAGGGATATGACCACGACCCCCGCGAAATCCTTTTG
>CAYYRE010000029.1:0-5082 GCA_964473895.1 uncultured Lentimicrobiaceae bacterium
AGCTTCAGGAGGTTGTTGACCACTGATTCTATTTTTTATTCATTAAAAAAAAGAAATAAAAATGCATGTACACGAATTAAACCCCAAGAAAACGCTCATTACAGTCATCCTTTTTGTTCTGGTTATCATTATCGGTTTTCTGACACTGCACAAACCCCGGTTTCGCTACAAATTAAGTATAAACGAAACCGTAAAGATGATTGAAAACGACCACAATGCTTTTTACCCCTGGCAGTTATCCGATGTGATAGACAAAGTCAACCCGAAAGTTATCCTCATCGATATCCGCAACAAGTTTGTATTCAGCCGGGGACACATTCCCGGTGCCGAAAACATTTCGGCCTATGATCTCACCAAAGAAAAGAACATAAAACACCTGAAAGCCTTAGCCGACAAAGGCATAACCGTTGTACTCTATGGTAAAAACCCGCTACAGGCCAACGGCCCTTGGATGTGGTTCCGGCAAATCGGATTTTCAAATGTAAAATACCTTGCCGGAGGATATACCTACTACATAGCGCACAAAGACAACCTCGCCCAAACAAAACAGGATAAAAGCTATCTTGCCGGTATGGCCCGTTACGATTATGCCAAAGTAGCGACCAGCAAAAACAGGAAAGTTACTGCAACAAAAAAAGCAAAAAAACCGGTGATCATCCGCCGGAAGAAAAAAGCAGCCGTCGCTTCGGGAGGATGTTAGATACCGCTGTCGCTGTTTTGAAAAAAAGAAAGGCAATGTTGTCTGCTGCATTTTTTCAAAAAGGCCCCCCACCGGTAATATTTATTTTCTGTTCAATTTGCACAGAAGGATGAACTTTCCGACCTTCGTTCAAAAGGTTTTTTTTACTTTTGCACCAGATTTTGGTGATGAGGTTCACCTTTAACCGTCCTACCACGGGCTAATGACCTCTGTTTGATATTATAATATCAGGCTGTACGAGGGGTTATTAGCTTTAACAAAATTTTCCCCTCTTTGGTTCTTAAAGTGTATTCGCCATGAAGGCGTCATGACTTGTATTTTTACCGGAAACAAAACCGCTTCCGGGTAGGGGGAATTATTCATTCAAAAAAATTAAAAAAACAATTGTTATGCTTGATTCGTTATCCGAAGTAATTATTGCCAGCCTGCTGGTTGCCTGGCTTTTCAAGAAAATAAAAGTACCGGAACTGGTAGGCATTTTATTTGTAGGTATCTTGTTTGGCCCGTATGTACTGAACTGGATGAGTCCGAAAGTCATGGATGTTTCGGGAGAATTACGTACCGCAGCGCTGATAGTTATCTTGCTGAGTGCCGGTTTTGAGCTGAAAAAAGACACGTTAAAACGCATTGGACGCTCAGCTACACTCCTGTCGTTTGTGCCGGCATTGTTTGAAGCCACCGCCGTTACCTTTCTCGGACATTGGTTGCTGGGATTAAGTTATATGGAAAGCGCCATGCTCGGTGCCATCCTCGGTGCGGTTTCGCCCGCAGTGGTGGTACCGCTCATGATCAAAATGATCAAAGAACGCCGCGGAACCAACAAAGGCATTCCCACTCTCCTGCTGGCCGGATCATCGGTAGATGATGTTACGGTCATCGTGGCCTACAGCATACTGGTAGGGTTTTACGTGGGCAAAAGCGTGAACATCGCCTGGAAAATTGCCAGCATACCCCTCTCCATTTTTTCGGGAATCGCTGTAGGATTGGCCATCGGTTGGGGATTGTACAAACTGTTTGACAAATACAACCCAAGAGCAACCAAACGGGTTTTGGTGATTATGGCCGTTTCCATCCTTTTGCTCCGGGTAGAAAAACTAACCGAACAATGGTTTCCGTTTGCCGCATTATTGGCCGTTATGGCCATTGGCATTGTGATTCTGGAAAAAAGGGGGAAATACGCCGAAGAACTTTCCATTAAGCTGTCGAAAGTTTGGATTATTGCAGAGATTATTTTGTTTACCATGGTAGGCGCCGAGGTAAATGTACACGTCGCATTTAAAATGGGATTACAGGGTTCGTTGGTTATATTTCTTGCTTTAATTGTTCGCAGCATCGGAACATGGATCAGTGTCGGTGGCAACGGTTTCACCCGCAAAGAAAAATGGTTTTGTGTGATTTCGTATCTTCCGAAAGCCACCGTACAGGCAGCCATTGGAGCCGCTCCGCTGGCCGCCATGCAGGCAGCCGGCATGAACACCTATCCCGGCGAAGTCATTCTTGCCATGGCCGTGCTCAGCATCATTCTTACCGCCCCACTGGGTGCTTGGGCCATCGATTATACGGGAAAAAGATGGCTCTACCAGGAAAACATCACGGAAGTTAATGAAGCACAAGAAGTTGCAGAAGCAGAAAAAGCGGTAGCCTGAGGAAACGGATTCCCGGAAAACCCGGGAATCCATTTCTTTTTTTGGCAAATCATTTAAAAATTTAACTTTGCCGCAAAGCTTTGGAAATGGAACTATTTTACAGGAAATTCGGTGATAGCGGACAACAACCGCTGGTAATACTGCATGGACTTTTCGGTATTTCGGACAATTGGGTTTCCTTTGCCCGCCGTATCGCTATGGAAGGTTTCGAGGTATTTATCCCCGACCAGCGCAACCACGGACAGTCGCCCCACAGCGGAAACTTCAACTACCTCGCCCTGACCGATGACCTGTTTGAATTTTTGGATGAACATGAAATTGAAAATCCCATGTTGCTGGGCCATTCCATGGGGGGAAAAGTGGCCATGCGCTTTGCTTTGGAAAACCCCGAAACAGTAAAAAAGCTGGTAGTGGTGGATATCAGCCCGAGGGCCTATCCCCCGAGAATTCAGCATAAAAAAATTCTGCAGGCGATGCAACATATTGATCTCGATCAGATAAAAACCCGCCGGCAGGCGGAAGAACAACTGAAAGCACTGATCCACGAAGAGCGTATTCGCCTTTTCATCCTGAAAAACCTGCACCGCACGGAGCAAAATCGTTTTGAATGGCGGCTGAACATTGAAGGCATTGAAACCAACCTTGATGATATGTTTGATGCCATCGAAACGGCAGCTGTTTATGAAAAACCGGCTTTGTTTATCAAAGGGGGTGCCTCCGATTATATCTTACCGGAAGATTACCCCCGTATCCGGAAAAACTTTCCCCGTGCCGAGATCATCTCCATTGCCGGCGCTTCGCACTGGGTACACGTAGAGGCCCCCGAACGTTTTTATCAGCTGGCCTACGGATTTCTTTCCGGCGAACCGACCTGGTACCGGCAAATAAAAAATCAAAAAACCTAAAAACACTTCTGTCATGCAGGACCTGCTCACCACTTTACGTGAAATAGCCGAAAAACAAGACTTTCAGGGCATTCTGAAAGAAGCGGAAGACTTGGAAAATTTCAGCCGGCCCAACAACCGGCTGGATATCGTTGTCCTGGGGCAATTCAAAGCAGGCAAAAGTTCGCTCATCAACAGTTTTTTGCAACGGGATGTCCTGCCCATGGGCGTACTACCGGTGACGGCCATCATTACGCGGTTGATTTACGCTCCTG
Organism: uncultured Lentimicrobiaceae bacterium; assembly: GCA_964473895.1. Classification (GTDB taxonomy): domain Bacteria; phylum Bacteroidota; class Bacteroidia; order Bacteroidales; family F082; genus Sulfidibacterium. The sequence continues at coordinate 3,506 of CAYYRE010000029.1, forward strand.
AAGACCATGTGATCATTACCAAGCTGGATGGTTCCCAATTTGAGATTCCGCTAAGCGATCTGAGTGCTTACGTCACCGAAAAAGAAAACCCCGAAAACAAAAAAGAAGTTTACCTTGTGGACATTGCCCTGCCCGAACTGAAAGCTTTTGAAAAATTGCGGCTGATTGACACCCCGGGATTGGGTAGCGCTTTTAAACACAACACGGCCGTAACGGAAAACTGGTTTAGCAAAATCGGGGCAGCCTTTGTTGTTATTAGTGCCGCACAGCCTCTCTCGGAAAACGATTTGGAAGTCATTAAAACCGCTGCCGAACAAAGCCCCGAAGTGTATCTCGTACTGAGTAAAACCGACCTGTTGAGCAAAACAGAGGTGGAAGAGGTTATGAATTTCCTTGAGATGAAAACTTCGGAAGCGGTCCAACGAAATTTCCGTATCTTCCCCTATTCCATCAAGGACAAAACAGGAACTTTCAGGAAAAACATCAGCGATACGGTATTAAACCATTTAAGCAGCCACCTTTTAGAAACTCAACAAAACATATACGGCCATAAACTTTCTCACCTGCGAAAGCTGACACACAGCTATCTCGAAATCAGCCTGAACCTGGCCAGCAAAAAAGAAAACGAACGTCTTGCACTGAAAAACAAAATATTAGACGAACAGTTAAAGCTGAACTTCATCCGGAAAGAGCTGTTGTATATCGCACAAAGTTATCAGGAAAGCACCCGGAAAGAGCTGGAAAAACAGCTCCTCGAACAACACCTGAAACCGCTCAGACAATGGCTGCAAAAAGAGTTCCATGTGCATTTCGACCAGTGGAAGGGAAATCTGAACAAAGTGTCGCGGAATTATGAAACCTGGCTAAAACAAAGCATGGCCAAGGGACTTGACAGAATTGAAAAAGAAGAACATTCTTATGCCAACGAATTGCTAGCCAATGCCCAAAACCATTTGAACAATTACATTACCCATTTTCGCGAACGGCTGAACCATCGCATTTACGAGGTGCTGCACGTCCGTCTTCCCGAAGAAGATTTTGAGGTAAAAGTGGAGCCGCTCAAAAAACCGGACATTATCACTTCATGGGCTTTCGAAAGCCATATCGACATGCTGTGGTTTCTTATCCCCATGCGCCTTTTCAGAAATACCTTCCGGAAGTACTTTGCAGGGCAACTTCCTGCCGAAGCAGAAAAAAACCTGCGGCGCCTCATCTCCATCCTTACCAAAAACATTAACACCGCCATTAAAAAATCTCACGATGAAGCCTTGGGCTACATTACCGGAAAACTGGAAAGCATTGAGCATTTGTTGGAAACACAACATACCGGCGAAGAAGAAATCCGTAACTACCTGAAACAAATCGAGGCCTTCAGGGAAATTTCAAACCACAAGCCTTAAAAATCAACGACCATAAACTCCCAAAACAAACGGTTACTTCCGATTGCTGTTTTCTTCCCCAAAAGATGCCAACGGCAAAATTCCGAAATCTAACTTCTGACTTCTGAAACCTAAATTCTGATTTCTAAATTCTAAAATCTAAAATCCAACTTCTAAAATCTAACTTCTGAAATCTAA
>CAYYRE010000029.1:5182-23697 GCA_964473895.1 uncultured Lentimicrobiaceae bacterium
AAATCTCCCTACTCCACCAGTCCGTACAGCAAAGCGATTTCCTGCGGCCAAAGAGCAGGATCAGGGGTTTCTAAGATCAGTGGAATATTGTCAAAACGGGCATCATTCATAATCCGGCGGAAAGTTTCCAGCCCGATAAACCCCTTTCCAATACTGTCATGCCGATCCACACGGGTAGCCAATTCTTTTTTGGAGTCATTCAGGTGCATCCCTTTCAGGTATTGAAAACCGACCACACGGTCAAAATCCGAAAATGTTTTCCGGTAACCCTCTTCGGTTTTGATATCGTACCCTGCCGTATAAGTATGGCAGGTATCGATACAAACGCCCACCCGGCTCTTGTCTTCCACCCGGTCGATAATGGCGGCAAGATGCTCGAAACGGAATCCAAGGTTGGTACCCTGACCCGCTGTATTTTCAATGACAGCGATAACCCCTTTGGTTTTTTCCAGAACCCCGTTTATGGAATCGGCAATGGTTTTCAAACAAACTTCTTCGGGAACTTTTTTGAGATGGGAACCGGGATGAAAATTAAGCCGGTCAAGCCCCAGTTGTTCACAGCGTTGCATTTCATCAAGAAAGGCGGCACGTGATTTTTCCAAAGCAGTGGCATCGGGATGACCCAGGTTGATCAGATAACTGTCATGCGGCAAAATTTGATGCGGGGCATATCCGTACTTTTCACAATTTTCTTTGAATAAGCGGATACTTTTCTCCGTCAGCGGTTTGGAAAACCACTGCCGCTGATTTTTGGTAAAAAGGGCAAAAGCTTTTGCCCCAATGGCATGGGCATTGACAGGGGCATTTTCAACACCTCCCGAGGCGCTCACATGGGCTCCCACATATTTCATAAGCAACGTTTTCTTTTGTTTACAATTTCAGGTTTTAGCGAAGCGTTCTTCCGGGATAAACCTTCAATGCTTCTTCCAACACCTTGATGGAACTTTTCAAATCTTCTACTTTCAGAACATAACTGATGCGTACTTCATCTTTTCCTTTTCCGGGGGTGGAATAGAATCCCGAAGCCGGGGCCAGCATAACCGTTTGGCCCTCATAGGCAAAATCTTCGAGTAACCAACGGCAAAACCGGTCCGAATCATCAATGGGCAGACGGGCCACCACATAAAAAGCGCCCGAAGGGTTGGGACAAAAAGCACCTTCTATCCGGTTGATCCCTTCGACCACCGTATTGCGCCGGGCAATGTATTCTTTGATGACGGCATCAAAATATTCATCCGGCGTGTCCACAGCAGCCTCGGCAGCCACCTGCCCGAAGGTAGGCGGACTGAGTCGGGCCTGGGCAAATTTCAAGGCAGTGGCCATCACCTCTTTGTTTCGCGAAATCATCCAGCCAATACGTACCCCGCAGGCACTGTAACGCTTGGAAACCGAATCAATCAAGATCACATGGTCATCAATACCTTCGAGGTACATGGCCGAATAATGAGTCTTCCCATCATAGGTAAATTCACGATACACCTCATCGGCAATCAGGTAGAGATCGTATTTTTTGACCAAGTCGCGCAGGGTTTCCATCTCTTCTTTCGAATAAAGATAACCGGTGGGATTGTTGGGATTGCACACCAAAATGGCTTTGGTTTTGCCGGTAATGGCTTTTTCAAACGCTTCTGCCGGCGGCAAGGCAAACCCGCTCTCTATTTCCGAAACAATGGGCTTCACTTGAATCCCGGCATTAGTGGCAAAACCATTGTAATTGGCATAAAAAGGTTCCGGGATGATAACCTCATCTTCCGGATCCATAATGCTTTGAAAGGCAAAAAGCAGTGCTTCGGAAGCACCGGCCCCCACAATGATTTGGTCGGGAGAAACATCGATATTCACCGTTTTATAATAATCCGTAAGGCGTTGACGCAACGACAACATCCCGGCCGAATGGCTGTATTCAATGACTTTATGATCATAATTCCGAACGGCATTCAAGGCCACTTCAGGGGTTTCTATGTCCGGTTGTCCGATATTCAAATGATAGACTTTCCGGCCTTTTTTCTTGGCCTCTTCGGCATACGGCACCAGTTTACGGATCGGCGATTCGGGCATCTTTTGCCCTTTGAATGAAATTTTCGGCATAATATTTTTAATTTTATTTATTTACGGATGGGAGTAGCATTTTTATCGGTCTTTTTTAAAGGCAGCAATGGTTTCGGCCGGGGCACCACTTCCCCGTGAATGTGCAGCACCACCGGCTTGCCTGCGTTGGAATAAACGGTTACCGTTTTATTAAACCGCCCGATAATATGGGTGTTGTAGGTTATGTTGATGGTACCGGAATCCCCCGGCAAAATGGGCGCCTTGGGCCATGAAGGAACGGTACAGCCGCAAGAGGAACGCGGGGTGGATAACAACAGCGGCTCTTTACCGGCATTCACAAATTTAAAATGATGGGTACCATCGGAACGGTAAAAAATTTTTCCAAAATCGTAATCCGTTCGGTCAAAACGAATAACCGCCCCGGTGGATTTTGCCGGCTTCTGGGCCTGCATTTGCATGCCGGCAAAGGCCAACAAAACCAAAAAAACTGCTTTTTTCATGTTTTTAAGGTATTGGTATTTACGTCACAAAATTACGAATAATTGAGATGGAAACGTACAACCAAAATGGTTTTATCATGACCCCCCTCAATTTTAATCATCGGAATAAAGAGAAAACTTTTTTCCTATCTTCGCAAAAAAACAAACAGCCATGCTCATAAAAATTTACCGTGAAAATCCGGCGCCCCGCCATATTCGAAATGCCGTAAAGGTACTGAACGACGGGGGAATTGTTATCTTCCCCACCGATACGGTTTATGCCATGGGCTGCGATTTGTATCACCACAAAGCGTTTCAAAAAATCCAGCAAATCAAAGGACAGGAAAAAGCCGGAAACAATTTTTCCATCATTGTCAAAGACCTCTCCATGCTTTCAGAATACACCTTACCCCTCAGCAACAGTTTGTTCCGGCTCATGAAAAAGAACCTGCCCGGCCCTTTCACTTTTATCCTGAATGCCAACAGCAAAGTACCCAAACTTTTCCAAAGTAAAAAACGAACATTGGGCGTTCGAATCCCCGATTGCCGGATATTAATGGAAATCGTTGAAGAATTGGGCCATCCGCTGGTAACCACTTCCATTCACGATGAGGATGAAGTGGTGGAATATACCACCGACCCCGAACTGATCCAGGAAAAATACGGCCACTTGGTGGACATGGTTATCGATGGAGGTTTTGGCGACAACGAGGCCTCCACCATAGTGGACTGTACTTCGGGCGAACCGGAAATTATCCGTCAGGGAAAAGGCATCTTGCGGGAATAAACACGACAAAACAAAATCAGAAGGTGTGAAAAAAATCTTTGATTTTTTTTAAAAAAGGTTTGTAAAAATAAAAAAAGTAGTATTTTTGCGCCTCCAAATCACGGATGATTCGTTAGCTCAGCAGGTAGAGCATCTGCCTTTTAAGCAGAGGGTCCCGAGTTCGAGCCTCGGACGAATCACCAAATCAAAAAGCTGTTCCGGTTCGGGGCAGCTTTTCTTTTTTTAACGAAAATCCCAACAAGTAGAGCATCCAGACTTCGTAAGTCGGGAGAATCCCGGGTTCGAGCCTCGGACGAATCACCAAATCAAAAAGCTGTATTAATTCTTACAATTCAGCTTCCGGATAAAGAAAAGGGAGGAAAAAACCAACACCATAAACAGCCCGAAAAAGGGAACAAATCCGAGATGTTTAATCATCCAGCCGCCGGTGAGCGGAAAAATCATGGGCAGGATGCTCCCGGCGCCCGCAATACCGGTGTACAACGTACGGTTTTTGGTTCCGGAGATTTCCAGCAAAACACCGTTCATCGAAATACTGTAAGAGGTGTACACAATACCGCCTACAAAGAAAATAACCGCAAGGGCAGGAACATGAAAAGGCAACAGGATCAACAGCGGCAACAACAAAGACAACACGGCGCCCCCATACAGCAAGTTCCGGTACTTGTATTTACCGGCCAGCAGAAAAAGCGAAAGTGCCGTCAGCACACTCCCCGTGATTTTTACCAGCAGAAACCATCCGGTAGAACTGCCTTGTGTGTGATACACTTCTTTTCCGTACAGTATAATAAAAGGGAGGAGGGTAATGCTGACCCCCATGGTATTGATAAAGCCGAGAAAATACTTCAACCGCGGATTTTGTTTCAGTTCCGTTTTTACCAACGATAAAAAATGCCGCGGATTCTTCACCGTTAGCTTGGAAGGAACCACTTCGCGCAAGCGCCAAAACCCCAACGAAGCCATCAGCAAAGCACCAAAAGCAATAAAATACATGATGGCGTAATTTTTCGGATAACCGTATGCCGACAAAACCTGTTTAGCAGCCAGGGCAGCCAAAAACAAAACAATGCCGTTAATGGCCTGACGCAACGAAAAAAACGGCTTACGCGATGAGGGTAAAACCGATTTCCCGAAAATATCCATGTAACTCACATTGGCAAAAGCACCGCTGAAGGAAAAGATCGTAATCAGCAAAAAGATCAGCCAAATGATCAATTTTGGGGGCAGTAACGAAGAAAAATAGAGCATCAACCCCATACCCAGCAAAGCCAAAATACGCATATTGATGCCAAGCAACAAAAATCCTTTTTTATAATGAAAATTGCTGATAAACGGTGCAAAAACAAGTTGCGTCAAGCTGGCACCACCCACCATGATGGCTGTCATAATACCGATTTGTACCGCTGTGCCCCCCGCATCCACCAGCATGGAAGGAATTACAGTATCGGTATCCATAAAAGGCCTCGACAATGCCAGAAAAGCCGAATGCCACACAAAAGCATAAAAATTCCTTTTCGATATTTTGGGTGTTAAGGTCATGGATGCAAATAAAGTGGCAAAGATAGAGAAGTTTTAAGAGGAAACCCCGTAAAAAATAACCGGTAGTCTCCTCTTCCGGCAGGATTTCAGCACCTTTTCTCATGTTAAATTTTCGAATAACCAACGTTGATGTTTGACTTTTCTTAACTTTGGCCATCAAATTCAATGAAAATATAACCCATCATTTGTAAAAATTATGAAGAGACCAAACAACTTCTTTTTTCCGGCATTGCTGATGTTGGCTTTATTTTTTATAAGCGGTTGCGCTGCCAGTTACAAAACCATCCGCCCGCAACAATTGTATTATACGGCCCACAGCAACCGTGACGGCATCGTTGTTTCATACAAATACAATGTCCTGCAGGAAAAAGGAAACAAAAAATTTGTTCGCAAAGAGCTGAAAAAAGACATTCAGGTGGTGGCCATCAAGCTGACCAACAACACCCCCTATACCCTTAATGTACGGAAAGACCTTGCTTTTTATGCCGGAGACAACCCTGTTTATCCCATGTTACCCGTTGATATTAAGAACCAAATCAGACAAAGTGTCCCTACCTATTTACCTTATTTGTTATTGACTTTTACCACAGTGGCTTTTACCGGAGGAGCAACTGCTGTTGTCATACCCATCGGGATTCTTCTTGGTCCGGGCATTACCGCCGGAAATATGGCAGTGGCAGCTACGGCCAACAAAAGATTACTGGAAGAGCTGACCGAATACAATATCCTGGACAAAGACATCCGACCCGGCGATACGGTTTTCGGAATTATCGGCATCAGGAACAGTGGTTTCGGCCCCATCAGCGTCCGGTTGAAGAACGAAGAATAACCCGGTCCTTATGCAATTCAAAGAAAAACTGATACCCGGCAAACTCATCCAGCGCTACAAACGCTTTTTGGCGGATGTCGTGTTGGATGATGGCACGGTAGTCACCGCCCATTGCACCAATTCGGGTTCCATGAAAAGCTGTATTGAAGCGGGCGCTCCGGTTTTCCTTACACCGGTAAACGATCCCAAACGAAAAACAAAATTTACCTGGGAAATGATTTACCTCAACGGGGGATGGATTGGCATCAACACTTCGGTACCGAACCTGCTTGCTTTTGAGGCCGTTCGTGATGGTACGTTGGACCGACTCAAAGGCTACACTTCCGTCAAAAGGGAAGTAACTTTCGGCGACAGCCGTTTCGACCTTTTTGCTGAAAACGAGCATGAAAAGTGTTTCATAGAGGTAAAAAACGTCACGCTCAAAGAAGGGACATTTGCCCGTTTTCCGGATGCGGTGACCACACGGGGTCGCAAACACCTCGAAACGCTGATAAATGTGAAACAGCAAGGGATGCGGGCCGTCATGCTGTATGTGATACAACGGATGGATGTGGAAAAATTTGCCCCGGCAGCCGATATTGACCCTAACTATGCAGAAACGCTCAAGAAAGCGGTTGCCGCCGGCGTGGAGGTGATCCCCGTTCAGGCCGCCGTTTCCCCCGAACGTATCGAAATTGTCGGGGAAATTCCTTTTGTACTGTAACAAAGCAGTGACTTTGTACGTTTTATTTTTAATGAAAGACTATTTACCCTTTGCATGAACGTAAACGAATACAACCGCTGTGTGGATGAAACGGCCGACGGTCTCTATCGTTTTCTGCTGAAGAACACGAAAGAAAGTGCGTTGGCCGAAGATTTGGTGCAGGAAGCGTTCATGCGGTTGTGGGAAAAACATGGCAATATACCGGCTGAAAAAGGAAAAGCATGGCTTTTTACCACAGCCTATCACGCCATGGTGGACCATTTCAGAAAAAACAACCGGATGGAACCCATGGATAAAGGAACCGAAAGGGAAAACAAGGTGGAACACGGTTATTCGGACCTGAAAGAAATCCTGGACAAAGCTGTGGAAAAACTGCCGGCCATGCAACGGTCGGTTCTTCTTTTACGCGATTACGAAGGGTATTCTTACCGCGAAATCGGCGAAATTACCGGACTCAACGAAAGCCAGGTAAAAGTCTATATTTTCAGGGCACGGTTGTTCCTGAAAAATTACATCGGAAAACCGGAGGTGGTTATATGAAAATAAACAAGGAAAATTTCGGCCGTTATGTCATCGACTATTACGATGGATTGCTCTCGGAAAAAGAGATACAGGAACTGCTGCTTTTTCTTGACCGCCACCCGGAGTTAAAAGCCGGATTTGATCATTTCCGGGAATTGCCGGAACTCACCCCCGAACCGGTGGCGTTCAGCCGGAAGGAAACGTTGAAAAAACCGGTCATCACAGCTACTGACACCCTACATGAAGAAAACTATCGCCAATATTTTGTTCTGGACCTGGATGGCGAACTTTCGCCGGAAGAGCAAAAAACCTTGGAACATTTTCGCAAAGTAAATCCTTCATTATCCACTGAATACCGGCAGTTTGCATTGGCCCGGGTGACCCCGGATAAAAAAATCGTTTTTCCACACAAAGCGGCCTTGAAAAGACGCCCGTTGCTTCCCTTGTGGCGATACGCCGGATGGGTGGCCGCCGCCCTGCTGTTGCTCTTTTTCGGTTTCCGTTTTCTGTTTCCCGGCCACCGCAAAGCATCTCCCCTTAAACCGGTACCTGTGGCCGTTTCCGGAAAGGCACAACCGGCACAAAGCATCCCCCTGGCGCAAGCACGGGAAAAGGCTGTTTTGAAAGCAAAGAAAAAAGCAACAAAAAAGAGAAAAAAACCTGCCGTAGGTAAAAAGCAACAAAAGAAAACATTTTCACCCGACATCTTGTTGCGGTACCCTCCGGTAAAGCAACTCGCCGCTGCCGATGCCGGTTTCCGGCAAATCACACCGGCCGACTATTTCCCGCTACGATTTCCGCCGGAAAAGGAACAACAGGAAACTCTCGCTCTTTCGGGTCCGGTGATCATTGACCAATCGAAACACCATCGCCTGATCAACGAAAGCCTGGCACGTCCCCTGACAAAACTAACCGCCCTTTTTGTCCGGCATAAGAAAAACAAAAAACAATACAAGGACCACGGGTTTGTCAAGGTTTTGGAACAAGGCGTCAATGTGGCACACATTCTTACGGGAAACGAGGTGGCACTGGTAAAAACCTATGACGACAACGGAAACCTGATTGATTACCAACTGCTCAGCGATAATTTCCACATTAACCACCGGATAAAAAATCCCGAAAGCCGGTAAACATTGGCTTTGAGCAGGTTTCAAAGATTCCGGTGTTTTTCAAACCTTTCGGCAAAAGCCGCATAGAGCATGGGAATGATATTGAGTGAGAAGAAAACGCCGGTGAACATGCCACCGATAACCGTAATGGCAAAAGGCTGGTGAATGGCTGACCCGAAACCTGCTGCGGTGGGTAATAACGCCATCATCGTGGTTAAACCGGTCATTAAAATGGGGCGTGTTCTGATATGAACCGCTTCCTGAAGCGCTGCCTGCAAACCAAGGCCTTCCCTTTGCCGCAAACGGTTTACCTTATCGATTAACAGGATGGCATTGTTCACGGAAACGCCGATGAGCGTAAGTAATCCAAGGGCTACAGAAATATTTAGCTGCTCCCTCGTTATCAGTAAAGCAATAAAAACCCCGATGAAATCCAGAGGAATTTTCAATAAAATCACGAAAGGCTGCCAGAAAGAGTTGAATTGCAAATACAAAATGAGATAGATCAACACCACAGCCATCAGTATGACAAAAGAAAACGATTTCAAAGTCTGTATCAAGGTTTGATATTGCCCGCGAATTTGTAAGTTATACCCTTGGGGAAGAAAACCAGCTTTTAGGCCAGCTTTCAGTTTTTTTACCGCACGGAAAAGGTTTCCCTGAGGCTCTGCTACCACAGTCAACTCCCGCTCTCCGTTCAAATGGTTAATGGAAGGTAGCGTGTTGATCTTTTGAATATGTGCCAGCCGGTTCAGCGGAATATATTTTCCACCGGGAGTACGGATGGCCAGATTTTTTAGCTTCTTCAGATTGTCACGCTCGCCGGGCGGCAGCCGCAAAAAGACCGAAACCGGTACCTGTCCCTTTACAAAACGGGCAACAACCTCTCCTCTGAAAGCCAATGCCAATTCCTGATACAAGTCAAAAGCGCTGATGCCAAACCGGGCCATTTCCGGACGATTGGGCGTAATATCTATCTGTGGGACAAGGTATTTTGCGTTATTAATGACGTTATCAAAATCATTTGTTTTTTGGGCTGTTTTTTCGATTTTGGAGGCGAGCCGGACAAGCGTATCAAGATCAGGGCCTGTAACGGTGATGCCAAAAAAGGCGGGCAGACCGCTAAAGCTCTCATCGATATTTTCCTGTGTGGGCTGATGATACAGGATAACCAGTCCATCAAAAGTGGCGAACTGTTTTTTAAAACCGTTCAACAGCTGTGTAACGCTTTCTGTCCGGTGTTTTTTATCCACTAATTTGATGAACAATTCACCGCTGTTCACATTTTCAACATAGTAAGTATTTGCAGGGGAACCTATCCGCAGAAAAACATTATCCACATTGGGATTTTTTTGTATCACCCGCACCAGTTGTTCGGCCACTTTTCCCGATTCCTTTAAAGAAACCCCGGGGCGCATAACATACTCAAACAACAAAGCACCTTCATCCACGGCAGGAAGCATATCAGCCTTGTTTGTCAGAGGTAGCAGGCCGCCGCCCATCAGAAACAACAATGCCAGCACGATAATAACCCCTTTTTTATGCGACAAGGAAAAACGGAGTACTTTATCATTAACAGCTTTAAATTTCTGCAAAAATAACGGCCCTTTCACCTTTTTACCTTTCAGATCTCCTTTCCAGAAAACCAGCGCAGGGATGACCGTAATAGAAATAAGAAAAGAGCCGAGAAGTGTGAGGGTAATGGTCAGACCGAAAGGTGTAACCATGTCTTTCATATACCCGGAAACAAACAGCAAAGGCAGAAAAACAATAATGGTAGTGAGTGTACCGTTCAGGTCGGCAGCAAAAATTTCGCTTACTCCCGACCGGATAGATGTCATCAACGATTTTCCTTTTTCCAAAAACTTTTCTATGATTTCCAACACAATGATGGAGTCGTCAACCACCATGCCGAGCGACAGTGTCAGAGCAGCCAACGTAATCATATTCAGCGTATAACCAATGGCGTACATGATGGTAACGGCAAACATTAGTGCCAGCGGAATGGTAATGGAAACCATAAGCGTTGGGCCGATGCGCCGCAGGAAAAGAAGTAAAATCAACATGGCGAGCACAGCGCCTGTATAAATTTCCTCCCGCACGCCCGACAGGGATCTACTTAAAATTTCCGACTGGTCGTAAAACGTGTGGATTTTGGTTCCAGGAGGAAGTAATTTTTTGAGTGTTTGCAACAACTTCTGTACCGCCGCAGCTACTTTAATGGAGCCCGAACCGGCGGTTTTCTGAACCAGCATGGCTACGGCAGGATACTTCCCGCTCCGCACCATGTAGTGTTTGGGTAAACCTCCTTTTGTAATTTGTGCAATATCCTTCAAAAGAATGGGAAGTCCGTTGGCACGGGTGGCCACTTTGAGGTTTTGCAAATCGGAAAGTTTTTGATACTGGCCGTTCCCACGAATGGGAACATCATAATAATTTCTTTCGAGATAGCGTCCGGAAACGATGATATTGTTGTCTTTCAGCACTTTTTCAACATCCCGAAGGCTAAGATGCAGTAACCTGAGCTTTTGCGCATCTGGTTCAACGATAAAAGCGGGTTGCTCACCACCGATAACATCTATTCTTGAAATGTTTTTCAGACTTAAAAGTGCCGGCTTGATACGATATTGGATCATATCGCGCAATTGATAAGGAGGGATTTGGAGATTGACAAAAGTAAATCCGATGACTTGCTGCATGCGGCTGCCCAGGTTATCCATCACCGGAACAACACCTTGCGGCAATTGTCCGGACAACGTCGAAAGCGCTGCTGCCGTGAGCTGGCGTGCATCCATAACCGAATAAGCATTGCTAAACTCCACAGTAACCTCCGAATGCCCCATGGTAGTTACCGAGGAAGTGCGTTTCACCCCGCGAATGCCCTGCATGGCATTTTCAATGGGGCGGGTTACCAGAATCTCCATGTCGCGAGGCGAAACACCGGAATATTCCGTTACAACGTTGATTAAAGGATAATTTATTCCCGGAAAATAATCCACAGGCATTTTATACAGACTCCAGGTTCCGGTGACTACCAAAACGATAACTATCGCCAAAGAATAAAAAGGACGTTTAACGAAATTTTCAAATGATTTTTGCATAATTACCGCTTGTTAATCTTCCACGTTCATGGTTTTGGCCAGATTCCCATAAAAAACCTCAAAAGCACCTTTTGTTAAAACGACAGCACCTTTTTTCAGTCCTTCTTTTATCTCTATCAAACCCTTTCTTTCGAGTCCGGGTTTTACCAGAACCCGTTTATATTGGTTATTGATGACCTCTATGACAAAGTAACTGTTTTGCTGCCGGATAAGAGCAGCTTTGGGAACGGCAACGGATTTATGTTCGTTGACGAGAAAGGAAAAGGAGACATAATTTCCGCTTCTAAGCCGATGGGCAGAATCCTGGAGAGCCATCCACAGCGTATGGCCACCGGTGGAAGGATTAACCGCTTTTTCCACGTAAATGATTTTGCCGGGAAAACTATTGCCTCCTATTTGAATCAACAGGTCCCCTTGGGGAAGGCCGGCGATGTTTCCGTACCAGGAAGCCACCAGTTTCAAATGGTCGTCGTCCTGAAAAGTACCCAGGAGCTGCCCGGCGGTAGCATCTTCACCCTGCGGCACCTGCAAATTGTCTAAGTATCCGTCAAAAGGTGCTTTATAACGTGTCATCGACAGGAAATAACGAAGGGCATACTGTGCTCTGTTCAGGTTGTTTTGGGCATTTTGTAAATCGCCGGTTACCTTTTCAAACTCCATTCTCGACAAATAATCTTTCTCTGCCAGCTTTTTCTTGGCTTCGTAATATTGTTTAAAGTAACGGAATTGCGTTTGGGCCACCGCAAGGTTTTTTTCTAATTTTTCTTTTTGCAGGTTAATTTCCGGCCCGTTCATGGTGTAAACGAGCATGCCTTTACGGATGCGTCGGTTCATGTTTTCGAAACGGACAATCCCGTCAAACTTGGCTTCCAAATCCAGTGAACGGACCGGTTGCAGCATCCCGTATCCTTTTATTTCATCGTAAAAAGTTGCGATACCTGCCGTAGCAGTTTCCGTCTCCACATGTACCGGCTTGTTTTGACTTGCAGGACGGTACCGGCATCCCGCCAACACCACAAAGAGGAACAGCAGACGGCATCCTGCTTTAAGGGAATATTTGGGCATAAGGCATTTCTCGTAAAGATGATCAAGTTGCGAAAGTAGAACCGGAATCTAAAGGAAATTGAAAGAAACCGGCCGGCAAGACAACACCCAATCATTCCAAAAAATCACGGAATTTTTTGGAGTCTAACTCCAGAAAATAAGGGTATTTTTTGGAATTTAAACTGAAATAGGTTACTTTTGTACCAAGATGAAGATTTACCGTACATATCAAAACCTGGGGGAGTTCTTAAAACCCAATAAAGTACTGATCCTATTAGGCCCGCGGCAGGTTGGCAAAACCACCCTTATGGAAGATTATCTTTCCACAACAGAAAAAAAAGTCAAAAAAGTCAATGGCGATGACATCAATATCCGGCAAATACTGGGCTCCCAGTCATTAAAAGAAATAACATCTTTTTGTGAAGGATATGAATTGGTAGCTATTGACGAAGCACAAAAGATTCCCCATATCGGGTTAGGAATGAAACTGATGGTTGACAACATACCCGGTATTCAGGTGATGGCCACCGGGTCTTCGGCTTTTGAGCTGGCAGGCCAAACCGGAGAACCGTTAACGGGACGAAAAACCACATTAATGCTCTATCCCATTGCACAGATGGAAATGTTGCACCATATGAACCGTTTCGAACTGCAGGAAAAATTAGAAGATTTTTTAATTTACGGGAGCTATCCGGATGTAGTCACAGCCACCACGCATAAAGAAAAAACAGCAATTTTGAAAGAGCTGACCGGTTCCTATTTGTTTAAAGATGTATTGGAATTTGAAAAAATAAAAAGCCCGCAATTACTGACTGACCTCTTAAGACTGTTGGCTTTTCAGATTGGCAGCGAAGTTTCCATTAACGAATTATCCCAAAACCTTAAAATTGATAACAAAACCGTAAAACGCTATATCGAATTGCTTGAAAAAGCATTTATCATTTATACATTGAGGGGTTACAGTAAAAACTTGCGAAAAGAAATCTCAAAAAAGGCCAAATATTATTTTTACGATACAGGAATTAGAAATGCCGTAATTGCCAATTTCAACGCCTTAAATTTGCGCAATGACAAAGGCCAGCTATGGGAGAATTTTTTATTGATGGAAAGAATTAAAAAGCAGACTTATCATCAAATCTATGCCAATAACTTTTTTTGGCGAACATGGTCGGGACATGAAGTGGATTTTGTTGAAGAACGGGAAGGGAAATTGTTTGGTTATGAATTTAAATGGCAGTCCCGTCGTACCCGGTCTCCCCGGTTATGGCTGGAAACCTATCCTGAAGCCATTTGGATGGCGATTGATAGAACAAATTATCTGGACTTTGTTACCGGATAACCGCTTCCCCAAAAAACACACTACAGAAGATAAAGGAATAAATCAATTCACTTTTTCCCCACCCAGAAGCAATGCATACCCCTTGAAAAAGTATAATCGATTTTCATCCCGTGCCTGTCGCATATGCGTTTTACAATGGCCAGACCAAGCCCCATTCCCTGCGAATTTTTCTTCACAAAACGCTGAAAAATTTCCTTCCCGGGAAGAGATTCCCGATCGCCCGTATTACAAATTTCGAAACTGTCGGCAGTAATAACAATACGGATATTCCCCCCCTCGACATTATGCCGTATGGCATTGGAGAGCAGGTTGGCCACCAGGGTTTCGGCCAGCATTTCGTGCATATGGACAAAACATTGGCCGGACGTCTCTATTTCAATCCGGAGATGTTTCTTTTCGGCCAATGGCCGAAAGGTTTCCGCCTTTTTTTGCACCATGTTATTCAAAAGAACATCTTCTTCCGCAAACTGTCCGTTATCTATTTTTGTCAGTAAAATCAAATTCCGGTTTAATACCGAAAGCCTCCTGGCCGTTTCATAAGTCCCGTAAACCTTTTTCAATACATCCTCCGGCAACTTCTGTTGAAGGATTTCTTCAAGGTTTATCAGCATCACCGCCAACGGGGTTTGTATTTCATGCGAAGCATTTTCGGTAAAGGCTTTCAAACTCCGGTAGTCAGACGATACTTTTTCTGTCAGCCGGGTCACCACATCGTTCAAGGCATCAAACTCGGCGATACCCGTTTTCTGCAAAGCCATATTTTCGTTTTTTTCCAACGAAAAATTTTTCAAAAGGGCCAGGTTCCGGTTAAACGGCTTCCAAATCCGCGAAAAAGTTCGTTTGTTTATCCAATAAAGTGTTCCGATGAGCAGAAAAAATATAATGGCAATACTGACAAAAAGGGAAGCCACAATATCCCTTTTTTCCACCATGAGCGCCCGGATAATGATATGGTAATTCCGGCCGTTGATTTTCCGGAAAGTGTTCAGCTCTTTAAAAACTTCATTCTCCTTTTCCACAGGATCAAAAATGGTGGTGTCTTTTACATATCCGGATCCGGTCTTTTCCGTCATTTTTACCTCTATCAGGGGATAAAGGTTCGGGGCATTTTTATTTTCTTTCAGTTCGTGCACAATGCGGGTTTCGCTGGCATGCAACCCCTCTAAAATTTCACGTGCGGCAATCCGGTTAATCAGCAAATAAAAAACGGCAAGCCCGGCAAACAACACCACCGCCGAACTGATGAGGTAATTCCGGTTTATTTTTTTCAACAGCCTCATTCTGCCTCCCATTTATAGCCAATCCCGTACACGGTAACGATATAATTGCTGCCGCCTGCTTTTTTGATTTTTTTGCGCAAGTTGTTCATATGAGTATAAACAAAATCGAACCGGTCAACCGAATCCATATAATCGCCCCACAAGTGTTCGGCAATAGACTGCCGGGTAAGCAACCGGTTTTTGTTGATGAGGAAATAAAGCAGCAAATCATACTCCTTGGGTGTAAGCACCAGTTTCCGGTCGTTTACAAAAGCTTCCCGCTGATCGGGTAGCAAGCGGAACTCCCTGAAAACAAGCTCTTTCGTCCCGTTGAATTTTCTTCTCCGCAAAACCGCACGAATTCTCGAATGAAGCTCCGACAGGTGAAACGGTTTGGTAATGTAATCATCGGCACCGAGGTCAAGACCCATTAGTTTGTCGTCCAGCGCATCGCGTGCCGATACAATCAAAACACCGGCATCACTTTCCGAGTTCTTGATTTTTTGAAGCAAATCCAATCCGTTCCCATCCGGCAACGTGATGTCCAAAATGATCATGTCGTAGTCGAAAGCGGCCAACTTATCCTCCGCCGCAAAGTAGGAGTCCGCCTTTTCGCACAAAAACCCCTCCCCCTGCAGAAAAGTCGCCACCGTTTCCAGCAAATGTTTTTCATCCTCTACCATCAGGACTTTCATGACCGAATCGATTAAAAAGCAAAGATAAGGGTTAAATTCTAAAGGAAATTTGTAGCCACCCTGCAAAGGGCTCAAACCGGTTCACACAATGCATTCGGTTTGCCACCCTTCGGGAAACACAAACAGCCATCCCCTTCGGTCAAAAACCAAAGCCGGCCATCCTGTACAGGATGGCCGGCTTTTCACGCTCATAAACAGTAATTACCGGCTCTGACGCTACAAATCCAGACTCATGCTCACCAGCTCGGCAATGTCGTAATTTTTCACCTCTTCCTCTTTGTTTTTGTATTTGATGCCGTCGGTCAGCATGGTCATACAGAACGGACAAGCCGTACAAATGATGTCGGCACCCGTTTCCAAAGCCTGTTCGGTACGGTCGATAAAGACCTCTTTTTCGCCTTTTTCCGCTTCTTTAAACATTTGCCCGCCGCCGGCACCGCAACACATGGCAAAACTGCGGTTTTTCTCCATTTCCACCTTAACCGAAGGAATGGCCTGCAAAATGTTACGCGGTGCGTCAAACTCCCTGTTGGCACGGCCCAGATAACACGGATCGTGGTAGGTAATAGTATTTCCGGCAAATTTGTTGCTGTCGATCTTCAGCTTGCCTTCCTCAATAAACCGGTTGATAAACTGCGTATGGTGCATCACTTCATAATGGCCGCCAAGGTCGGGATACTCGTTTTTCAACGTATTGAAATCATGCGGATCGCATGTCACGATTTTTTCCACACCATAACCGTTCAAAATCTCAATGTTGGTAAGGGCCTGCATCTGGAAAAGCATTTCGTTTCCGGCACGGCGGGCCACATCGCCGCTGTCCGATTCCTCAATACCCAAAACGGCAAAATCGACTTTCAGATAATGCAGTATCTTCACAAAAGCCTGCATCACCTTTTTGTAGCGATCGTCAAAAGCACCGGCAGAACCCACCCAAAGCAAGTACTCCGGTTTTTCGTTCTTAGCGGCTTTGTCGGCCATTACCGGCACATCCAGTCCTTCAGCCCACAACATACGGTCTTCCTGAGAATACTGCCACGGGGCTCCGTTGTTTTCAATATTCGAAAATACCGTATTCAAACCCGAAGGCGCTTTCGATTCTTCCATTACCAAATACCGCCGCGCTTCCAGGATAATCGAAGGCTGGTTGATTTCGATGGGACATTCCTGCGCACAGGCATTACACATGGTACAGGCCCACAACTCTTCTTCGGTCAGATAATCAAACACCAAATGTTTGCCATCATCATAGGCTTTTCCCTCCTTCAGCAATCCGGGCCCTTTTTCTTTCATACGGGCACGGGTATCCATCATCACCTTCCGCGGCGAAAGCAACTTGCCGGTGATGTTGGCCGGACAAACCGAGGTACACCGCCCGCATTCGGTACACGCCAACGAATTAAAATAGTGCGTCCAATCCAAATCGTCCACATCCAACGCCCCGAAACGTTCCGGCTCCCCTTCTTCTTCGTTTTCTTCGTAAGTGGCTTCCGGATCCAGCATCAGCTTAACCTCTTTGGTAATGTTGGGCATGTTTTCAATGTATCCGTAAGGTTCCAAACGGCTGATAAACACATTCGGTACCGACATAAACACATGGAAGTGCTTGGAATAAGGCAATATGTTGGCAAAAATGAAAATCAAAAGAATGTGAAACCACCAGTTAAACTGATACCAAAACCAGGCTTTTTCAGGAGTAACGTATCCAAACAACGGCGCCCACAGATGCTGCGCCACCGGATAAACCCCCGCCACAGGTTCGCCCGTTTTGGTAGCCCACAGGTAATAAAAAGTATTCATCCCCATGAGCGAAATCATCAAAAAGAAAATAATGGTCAGTGCCAGCAACGCATCATATTCCGATACCGGTTTCATCTCAACACCCGAAAACCGTTTCACATGGAAAATCACCCGGCGGGCGATAAAAATGATCATGGCAATGGCAATGATGAGCGCAAAAATATCGCCGCTGCCCATCATAAAATTGTAAAACCACCCCAAAGCACCAAAAATCTTTTCCGTCCCGAAAAGCCCGTCAATCACCATCTCAATGCTGCCGAACAAGATGAGCACAAAACCCCAAAACACCGAAGCATGCACCAACCCGATCCAGGGCCTGCGGAAAATTTTCGTCTGAAAACCGGCTACCTCAAGGGTTTTCCACAACCTTTTCCCCCACTGGCCGAGCTTCTTTTTCTTGGTAAACTGAAAATAGCGGAAATAACGCTGAATGCTGTAAGCAAAAACCCCGAGCGTAAGCAACAGGGCTATCAAAAAAACAATCTGTTTGGTCGTCATGGCGTATCGTGTTTAAATTTTCTCAAAAATTTCGGAGTACAATTTTACGCCATTTTTAATTAAGAATGAATATAAATATTACGCATGCGTACTAATTTTATTCTCGCATTGATTTTTTGGGCGCTGAACAGGCTTTCCGCTATAGCCCCGTTGCCGGCGGCAGGTTTTGCAGGGCCGTACGGGGTCTTCCTGTCGTCAGCCTCCGCCGGCCCGCAAAAACCAGTGCCGCCGTCGTCCGGGGGCTGCCGCTCCAATCCTTACCGCAGGGATACCGAAACCCAGTGGGAATTTAGATTTTAGATTTTAGAATTGGGGATTGGAGATTGACGATTTATGATTGATGATTGACAATTGGAGATTGGAGATTGAAGATTGGGGATTGACGATTGGTCATTTATATTTTGCCTTCTACCTTCTAAAATCTGAATTCTACCTTCTAAATTCTAAAATCTGAATTCAACCTTCTAACTTCTAAAATCTAAAATCTGAATTCTAAAATCAAAACCCTCCGTTATTTATTCACAGTAAAAATTACACCCAAACAGCCGGAACTTTTCATAAAAAAATAGAGGAAACCTTTATCTTTGCGATAAGACAATATAAAGTTATTTAAAGTTCATCATAAATATTTTTTGCAATGAATCATAAATCAGCAAATAAATTCCGAATATTCCCCTTTTGGAAGAGCCTGTCCCGTCTTACCGGGAGGTGTAGGGGTAGGTTTTTAAAAAGATATTTATTTGCTGATTTATCATGTAATTA
>CAYYRE010000030.1:0-23353 GCA_964473895.1 uncultured Lentimicrobiaceae bacterium
AGGAAGCGCCATTTGTATGGAGGTGGCGGTTGTTTGCGTACAACGCCGAAATGGGGTAAAACAGACAGTTCTCTTACCTGTTGTAAGAAATGGATTATTTTGTTTTGGGACGGATGACAACGTAAATGTCTTCGTTTTCTTTTTTCATGAAATATTTCTCACGTGCAAATTTCTCCAGTTGTGATGTGTCATATTTCAGGGCATTCAGGGCATTCCGGTTTTTTTGTATTTCTGTTTGATAAAATGATTTTTGTTTTTCAAGTTGTTTGATTTTATGGGTTAAATGAAGTTGTTCTTGAAGGTTGTCATTGTCGAAAAAGGCCATCCAAATGACAAACGCCAGGGCAGTATAGAAATAGCGGTTATGGATATATTTTTTGATAAATTGTTTCATGGTATGTGCAAAAATAAGGGAAAAGAAGTTGGACACACTGTAAGGCTGAAAAAAATGTCCCCTGTTTTTTTAACAGTGGTCCGATTATCCTGAAGAAATTCAACAGACACTGGTGTTTGCCAAATAAAAAGGCAGTACCCGGAAGGCATAAAAAAATTGAAAGGAAAGACATGGTTGTTAGCGAGGGAACAGTATCTTTGTAAAAAGATTACTAAGGGCAGTTGTTTATGCACATTCCTGATGGATATATTTCCCCGAAGGTATTTGTTCCTTTTTATTTGCTTTTTATTCCGTTGGTGGTAAAAGGGTTCAAAAAAATGCGTCACAAGATGGATGAGCAGGTACTTCCTTTGTTGTCATCCTTAACGGCCTTGTCTTTTATCATCATGATGTTTAATGTGCCCGTTCCGGGAGGAACCAGCGGTCATGCCCTCGGTGCTGCCCTTATTGCCATTCTTTTTGGCCCCTGGGCCGGATTTTTGTCTGTAAGTCTTGTTTTGCTGTTGCAAGCTTTATTGTTTGGTGATGGGGGGATTACCACATATGCCATCAATGCCATGGCTATGGGATATGTGGCTTCTTTTTCGGGATATTATACCTGGAAAGTTTTGAAGGATAAAGTTCCGGATAACATCAGTTATTTTTTTTCGGGTTGGGTAAGTATTGTGCTGGCATCGGCAGTTGTTGCTGTTGTATTGGGTGTTGAGCCGTTGATTGCCAAAAATCCACAAGGTGTTCCGGTTTATTTTCCTTATGGTTTCAAAATCACTTTTCCTGCGGTGGTGGGCTCCACCATACTGGTTTTCGGAATCATCGAAGGGCTTTTCACGGCTTTCGGTGTTTCGTATTTCAGGCGTTATCTCTCTGTGGAAAATGTTGGACAGCATATTCCGGAAGGGAAACGGACTTCCGATGTCCTCCTTTTTTTCTTTGTGGTGGTTCTTATTTTGCTGCTTGTTCCGCTTGGATTGATCACCGAAAGTCCGGCGTGGGGCGAATGGGAGCTGGGTTTTTTTCAACAGCATCTCGGATTTATCCCGCAAGGAATTCAAAAGCTGTCGGGATGGTATGTGGCTCCGTTGGCCGATTATTCCTTGCCGGGAATGGGAGCCGTGGCATCTTATTATCTTTCTGCCATTCTGGCTTTCTTTTTTATGACCCTGGTTTTTTATTTCTTTTCCGGGAAAAGAGGGCCCGTTTTTGACAAGCTTTTTTTCGTCCAGTATTTGCTGGTTCTGATGGCGGTTGTGGTATCGACTAATCCGGTATTTATTCTGGCCATGTTGTTGGTGTCAATGGCTCTTTCCGGAAAAGACATCCTCCGCCTACTTGTACGGTCTTTTCTGGCGCTGCTGTTTTTCAACTTGTTTTCATCCTTCTATTTCTTATTTGAGAAAAATTATAACGGTCTGTTACTATTTAATCTGCGCTCCTTTACTTTGGTCTATTTAACCCTGTTGGCCGGAAAAAAACTGAATCTTTTTGCCATTTTAAGTTTTTCCCCTCAGCTCGGGTATGTTCTTTCACTGGCCTATAGTCAAATAACAAATTTTGTGGTAACTTATCAAGTAATGAAACAGGCCATGGAGAGCAGGAGGGTTAGCAAAATATCTTTTTTTCATTCTTACCGGATCATCGGGGTCCAGGTAAACCTTTTCGTGCAAAAAGCAATGGAAAATTCAAGGGAAATTACTGAAGCCATTAAATCAAGGAGCATGCTATGATAGAAGTAAAAGATATCAGTTTTAAATATAGTACCGAATGGGTTATCCGTAATGCGCGTTTCTCTTTGAAAGAAGGAGAAAAAGTGGCTTTGTTCGGTGTAAACGGGAGCGGAAAAAGTTCGTTGCTCAAAGTAATGGATGGATTGCTTTTTCCCCAGAAAGGGACTGTTTTGTTCAGGGGGAGCAAACTGACCAAAAAATCTCTTAAAGACAAGACTTTTCGGAAGGTATTCCGGAGCTCTGTGAGCTTGTTGTTCCAAAATCCTGATGTCATGCTTTTTAACCCGACAGTTTTTGATGAATTGGCATTCGGTTTACGACAGATGGGAGAAGGAGATCCTGAAGAAAAGGTTTTGTATTGGGCTGATAAACTGAATCTTTCCGGATTGTTGCACCAATCGCCCCTGAAACTCAGTGGTGGTGAAAAACAGCGTACTGCCCTGGCCTCTGTCCTTATTACGGAGCCCGACCTTTTGTTGTTGGACGAACCTTTCGCCTCGCTTGATCCAAAAGCTACCGGATGGCTTGTCGATTTTTTATATTCTGTGGAGGTTACTTTTGTGGTGGCATTACATAATATCGATCTTTCAAAAGAAATAGCACAACGGGTCATTGTCCTGTCCGAAAACCATGAAATTATTTTTGATGGGGATGTTGATGTGTTTGCTGGCGACCGCGATCTATTGGTTAAAGCAGGTTTATGGCATACCCATTCGGGAAAAGAACCCCACATTCATAATTT
Source organism: uncultured Lentimicrobiaceae bacterium (assembly GCA_964473895.1). Lineage (GTDB taxonomy): Bacteria > Bacteroidota > Bacteroidia > Bacteroidales > F082 > Sulfidibacterium. Next base: position 2,861 of record CAYYRE010000030.1, read on the forward strand.
TTAACGACCGGTTACTCCTTTATTCTATCTGTGTTTGTTGTTTTTTTCCTACCCAGATTTCACTCTTGGGGTTTTTCCATGTCTTCTATTTGAAGCAACAGATTCATGGTTTTTTCGGCTTCCGTTTTGTCTATAACACTAATGGCTGTACCCACATGGACTAAAACAAAATCTCCTTTTCCGGCTTCGGGAACCATGGTGAGGCTGACTTGCTTTACGATGCCGTTGAAAGAAACCTTCCCGACACGGAAAAGCTCATCGATGGGGGAGGTAATTTCAACGATCTTACCTGGAATGGCCAAACACATACCGGATCCTTTCTGTGGTTAAAGTGGTTTTGAGATACTGTTTTCTTGTTTTCGGCCCCAAGGATAAACATTTATTTTGAAAAATACAAATTTATATAGGAAAATATTTGATTTCTTCGATATTTTTTTTATATTTGAGGTCGATATGTTAATAAGATAACATACAAAAAATTGATAAACAGGTTTATAGCATTGTTCTTATCCGTTCGGTATGTGAGGTTGTTCTGTTGAATGCGGTGGAAGTTTCTGAAAGCAAACATTTATTCACTTAAAATAGGCATCATTATGGAAAAAGTACGCAAAAAAGAAGAGACTTACTGGGAAGGTATGAAAAACAAAGGTTATTCCCGTAGGGACTTCTTACGGTTTGTCACCTATATGACGGCTTTTATGGGCCTGGAGTCCAGTATGGTGGGGCAGGTTGTCAAGGCGATGGAAACCAAAAAACGCATCCCTGTGATATGGGATCATTTTCAAGAATGTACCGGCTGTTCCGAATCCTTTATCCGTGCCAATCATCCGTTGGTTGCCCACATGATTTTGGACAGTATTTCGCTGGACTACACCGATACCCTTATGGCAGCCTCGGGGTTTCAAGCGGAAGAAGCAAAGCATCAATCCATGAAGGAAAACTACGGAAAGTATGTTTTGATTGTCGAAGGGGCGGTTCCCACAAAAGAAGGCGGTGTTTATTGCACTATTGCCGGGCGTTCGGCTTACGAGATCCTGAAAGAAGATGCGGCGGGTGCTGCCGCCATTCTTACCTTCGGGAGTTGTTCTTCGTGGGGTGGAATCCAGGCGGCTTCACCGAACCCAACGGGAGCAGTTCCGGTCAGCAAAATCATAAAAGACAAGCCCATTATTAAGGTTCCCGGTTGTCCTCCCATTCCGGAGGTAATGGCCGGGGTCGTCATGCATTACGTAACCTTTGGGACATTGCCTGCGCTGGATTCCATGGGGCGTCCAAAACAATTTTATTCAAAACGTGTCCATGACAGCTGTTATCGCAGGGCTTATTACGATGCCGGATTGTTTGCCGAAAGTTTCGACAGCGAAGAGGCCAGGGCAGGACACTGTCTGTATAAATTGGGCTGTCGCGGACCGTTGACTTATAATGCTTGCGGTTTTCTGGAATGGAATAATGGCCTGAGCTATCCCATAAAATCGGGAAACCCTTGTATCGGGTGCAGCGATAACCATTTCTGGGACAATGATCCCTTTACCAAAAGAGTGGAAGATATTCCCGGACTGGGTATTGAGGCCACCGCCAATACGGTGGGTAAGATTGTTTTAGGGGCAGCGGTTGGCGGTACGGTGGTTCATGCTGTTGCAGCAAATTTTGCGCGTAAAAAAAACCTGCGCACCATGTCGAAAAAAGGAAAAGAAATTGAAAAAGACATTAAAGAATAAAAATAATTTATCATGGCACAAAGAATAGTCATTGACCCCATTACCAGAATAGAAGGGCATTTACGCATAGAAGCCGAAATCAAAAACGGCCGAGTAGTCAATGCCTACAGTTCCTCCACTATGGTGCGGGGTATCGAAAAAATAGTGGAAGGCAGGGATCCACGCGATGTGTGGGCCTTTGTCCAGCGTAGTTGTGGCGTTTGTACCACTGTCCATGCCATTGCTTCCCTGAGGGCTGTGGAAGATGCTTTGGGAATTATTATTCCGCCCAATGCCGAGTTGGTCAGAAACCTTGTCCTTGCAGCGCAATACCTGCAGGATCATGTGGTTCATTTTTATCATTTACATGCCCTCGACTGGGTGGATGTGACCCGTGTGTTGGATGCCGATCCCAAGGCAACCGCTGCATTGGCACAAAGTATTTCCAAATGGCCCAACAGTTCTCCCGGATATTTTGCCGAGGTAAAAGCACGGATTAAGAAGTTTATTAATAGCGGTCAGTTGGGGATTTTTGCCAATGGCTACTGGGGTAGTCCGGCTATGAAACTGCCCCCTGAAGTGAATTTGCTGGCCGTGGCGCATTATCTTGAAGCCCTTGATTGGCAGAAAGAAATTGTGAAAGTGCATACCCTATTGGGTGGGAAAAACCCCCATCCCCATTTTGTGGTGGGCGGCATGGGCAGTACCATAAATATCAACGGGGCAGGTGCCAGTATCAATACCGATTCGTTGGAGCATATCCATAAATTGCTCCGGAATGCCAAGAAGTTTGTGGATGAGGTTTACTTGCCCGACTTGTTGGCCATTGCTTCGTTTTATAAAGATTGGGGCGCCATTGGTGCTTCCAAGTTCCGCAATTATCTTGTTTACGGCGACATGCCTGCAGGAGGGTATCACAATCCTTCTTCGTTTAAAATGCCCCGCGGTGTTATCCTTGATGGCGACCTGACCACCTTGCATCCGCTGGACCTTGAAAAGTCGGCCGAAATCAAAGAGTTTGTCAATCATTCATGGTATGATTATTCCGAAGGGGATCAAAAAGGGCTTTCCCCGTGGAATGGTGAAACCAATATCCATTACACCGGTCCCCATCCTCCCTACGATCACTTGGATGTGGACAAAAAGTACAGTTTTGTCAAAACACCGCGATGGAACGGTAAGCCCATGGAAGTAGGTCCGCTGGCACGGGTGTTGGTGGGCTATGTAAAAGGGATACCCGAATACAAAATGGTGGTTGATGATACTTTGAAAAAATTGGATGTTCCGGCAACAGCTTTGTTTTCTACCTTGGGCCGGACGGCTGCAAGAGGATTGGAAACGAAACTGATAGCCGGCTGGGCGTTGGAGTTTTTTGACCAGCTTGTAACCAATATCAAAAACGGGGATACCCAAATGACCAATACCAAAAAATGGGATCCTTCTTCCTGGCCCGAAAAAACAAAAGGGGCCGGTTATCTCGAAGCTCCACGCGGCAGTCTCGGACATTGGATTGTAATCAAAAACCAAAAAACAGCCAAATACCAAATGGTTGTTCCCACTACCTGGAATGCATCCCCAAGAGACCCGCAAGGACAACGCTCGGCCTATGAGTCGGCCTTGATCGGAACACCGGTGGCAGAACCCGGTAGTCCTTTGGAAATATTACGTACCATTCATTCATTTGACCCATGCCTGGCTTGTGCTGTGCACCTGTATGACGAAGAAGGGAAAAATATCTCTCAGGTACAGGTGGGGGGCTTTTGCGCCGTTTGATTTTAACATCTTCAAAATAATTGATAATGACAACGTTGACTTATAATTTCAAAAGGGTTTATGTGTGGGAAATTCCGGTGAGGCTTTTCCATTGGCTGACGGTACTCTCCATTACCATACTGATTCTTACAGGCTTTGTGATTGCCGATCCTCCTGCCATAAGCTCGGGTGCCGAAGCGATCAATTCCTATTGGTTTGGCTACGTGCGAGCAATACATATGATCACAGCTTATGTTTTGATGGCTGCCATCGTGGTGAGGGTGTATTGGGCTTTTGCCGGAAACCAGTTTGCCAACTGGAGAAACTTTATTCCCTATTCGCGAAAAGGTTTCAAAAATATGCTCTACGTCCTGAAAGTGGATATCTTTTTAATGCGTGACAAAGAACATAAGCTATCGAACATCAGTATCGGGCACAATTATTTTGCTTCCTTTTCCTATTTTATTATGTTTCTGGTCTTTGTTTTTCAGGCTATTACAGGCTTGGCCTTGATGTCAGACAACTCTTCCTGGTGGTTTCCCAAAATATTCCACTGGATTGTCCCGCTTATGGGGGGTGAAATTGCCGTCAGGTATTTTCACCATTTTCTGATTTGGATATTTCTTGCTTTTGTCGTGGTACATGTTTATCTTGTTTTTTACCATGATTATCTTGAAGCAAGAGGGGAGGCATCGGCCATGATCAGCGGGTTTAAATTCATTCGTACCGAAAGAGTGAAAGTTTCGGAACAGGAGATCATCGAAAAAACAAAAAGACAAATGTGGGATGGCGAAAAAGCGGTCCGTGAAACAGGAGAAGATGAGAAACAGAAAGTATCTCCCGAATAATATGGCAGAATAATGATCTGGAACAGTGGGTACAGGAAACTATTTTTCTGAAATGAAAGCGGTATGCAAGCAAAACAGGTAGCGGCATTACAAAAACGGTTTTATCAAAATCATGATTATCTTGATGATACCAAAAAGGAGCGTCTCCTTGTTTTGGGTGTCGGAAATTATTTGATGGGAGATGAAGGAGTGGGTGTACACGTTATCCAGGCGCTGGACCAAATAAAATTACCGGTAAATGTGGATATTATTGATGGAGGAACAGGTGGTTTCGACCTCATGCCCATTCTCTCCGGCTATCCCAAAGCAATATTTGTGGATGCTACCATGGATGGACGGCCTCCGGGGAGTGTGGGGGTGCTTCATCCCCGTTTTTCCGCTGATTTTCCCACCGTGCTGAGTGCCCACGATGTGGGGTTGAAAGATATGATCGATGCGCTCGAATTTAAAAATGAACTACCGGAAATCACCCTGATTACCGTTTCCATTCATTCCATACAACCCATGAGTATTTATCTTACAGATCCTGTACACCGGAGTGTTTCGCAGGTCATAAAGGTGCTCCTGCACTTGGTGGACAAAATGAGTAACGGCTAAACCTTTTTGCTTTTCACACTGACTGGTTGAGGATTACGGATTTTTTGTACAATAACGTTTAATAACGTTGTAAGCATCGGATATACCCAACTCGCCCGCTTTGCTCAGGTCTTTGCAAGCCAGCTTGTTCTCTTTGAGGTATAATAAAATGAGCGCCCGGTTGTAATAAGCTTCTGCCATATTGGGTTCCAGCCTGATGGCCGCCGAGTAATCATCAATGGCCCGTTGGAATTTTTTCAGCTTCAGTTTCAGGTTGCCGCGGTTATAATAAGCAAAAGCCATGTTCGGGTTGAGTTGCAGTACTTTGTCATCGTCGGCCAGGCTTTTCTTGTAATCGGGTGGCGGAAGGGGCTTGGCGGCGTTGTTGGAATTGAAATTGCTCAAGCTGATTCCAATACGGCCCTGATACCTTTTTTCGGCATAAACTACATCTTCCCATTCGGCACGTGTGGCTGCGCGGTTGAAATAGCAATAAACAATGGCGCTGTCGCGGCGGATACAACTGTCGTAATCGGTCATTGCGGCAGCATAATCGCGTAACATACTCCGGATGATTCCTTTGATAAAAAAAACATTGGCCGGTTCGCTCATCAAGTGACCGTTTTGATCGATAAACTTTTCTTTCTCCAGGGCATCTTGTTTTTTGACAGGCCATCGGCGTGTGGTAAAAAATAGTTTGATACCCAATGGGTTATTGCTGTTAAAAAGCAAAATGTTTTTGTCGGTATAAACTCTTTCGTGATATTCATCATAAATGGAGGACGGCAAATCGAAGGCATAGATTAAATAAAAATCGGGTTGAGGTTCAATGTTGATTTTACGGAACTGTACCCGTCCTTTCCGCATTTCGCCGTTGAGGAAATCGGCTTCAAATGCCATGATTTTGTTAAAATAGCTGGAGTCGCCGTATTGTTTGTATAACTCACGGCTTACTTTCCCCCCGCCACGGGCTTTGGCAATGATGCGGGTGGCTGCCTCGTGATCGGCCAATGCCCCTTTTTTGTCACCAAGCTGTTCCCGTGCATAAGACCGGTTGATGTAAGCCCCCACAAACCCGGGGAATATTTCCAGTGCTTTGGTGTAATCGGCTTCGGCCTGTTTGGGCTTGTGCATTTGCAGCTCTACCACGCCCCGGTTATAGTAAGCGTAAACATTGTGTGGGTTGATTTGTATGACTTTGCCATAATCGGCCAGGGCGCCGGCATAGTCTTTTTGCATCGATTTTACCAGTGCCCGGTTGTAGTAAGTCAGTGCATTGTTGGGATCCAATTTTAGTACTTTGTCATAATCGTGCAATACCTGCGTGGTATCTCCCAGTTTTAGATAGGTCAGGGCTCTTTGAAAATAAATGTAGGGGTAGTCGGGCTTTATGGAAGCAGCATGGTTAAAGTCTTGCAGGGCTTGTTGCAGGCTGTCCATTTCATAATGTATCATGCCTCGTTTTATCCATGCATCCGCATTAAAATAGTCCAGCTGTATGGATTGGTTTACATCTTGAATGGCCAGGCTGTCTTTTTTTTGCAAATGATAGGCGATGCCACGGTTCAGATAGGCATCGCCGGCTTTCGGGTCGAGTTGTATGGCTTTGGTGTAATCTTCAACGGCACCGGCATAATTTCCCATGTGCATTTTTACGTTGCCGCGTGCCACATATATTTCAGGATTAAAGGGGTCAAGTGCCAATGCTTTGGCAAAATCGCGCAAAGCGGCAGAAAAATTATTGAGCCGGTCGTAGCAAATGCCACGATATTGGTAGGCACGGGTATATAGCGGATGGATTTGTACGGTGCGTGTAAAATCGTTGGCGGCCCCTTTGAAGTCGCCAAGGCTGTATTTGGCAATGCCTCTTAAAAAGTATGCCTCAAACCCATTGGGTTTGGAATTGATGGCCGTATTGAAATCATAAATAGCTTGTGTGAAATTACTTTTGGACAGTTCGGCTTGCCCGGCCCACAAAAAATGCTGGTAATTTATCTGTGCAAAAAGGGCATGGGGAAGGAGCCATAAAAAGGCCAGGGTAAGAACAATATGGGAAGTTTTTGTTTTCAAAAAGCAAATTCTCTTTCATGAGCCGGCGCTAACGCCGGACAATCCGGTTAAATCGGTGCAACAAAACTAACAAAAAAGTGGTGTTCGTGGTTGTTGCTAAAAACATATTCCATGCGGATCACAATATCATAAAAGGTAACCACATCGAGTCCTGCTCCTGTTCCGTACAAAAAACGGTTGTTCAGAAAACTGTTGCGGTTTTCAGGAAAGCGACCGGCCATGTAGGCGCCATCGAAAAAAAGATTGGCATATAGCCCGAATAAAAAACGGTTAAATTTTTCTGTTTTGATAAAGTGAAGGATGTAATTTTTTTGGGGAATGAGAGCGAATTTGACATTTGACCGGAACTGTCCCAGCCAGTCGCCGCGTACAATGTATAATTGATAGCCCCGGATCCCCATGGGGTCATAACCCAGCCCGTTTTGAATAAAATAGGGCTGATAGCGGTTGGGTATGATTTGTGCCGAAAGCGAATAGGCAAAATACCACCGTTTGTGCAATTGTAAATACTGATCGAAAATCATATAAAGCCTGAAAAGATTGACATCCTTACTGAGGATCCCCAGCCCGTATTGTTTGACATCGGCTTCGGCATAAAAGCCGTGTAGCGGATACGGGGCGTAATCGCGGTAATCGTATTTGAAATTATACTCCAGCGAAAGATAGGAGAAATGCGAATGTCCGTAGGCAAAATCAGGGTTCATTTGCAAAAGGGTATCGGCAAAGTTCAGATCGTCAAATCCTACGGTGAATTTATGGGTGAAATAATATCGCGGACGGTAAGTCGCAGAAAGCTTTCCGGAATACCATTTCCTGACGTAAGCTTTTTCCTGGTGATAATAAGCCAGCTTGTTGCTGTCGAGGTTGTAATCGGTTTCGTGGTTGAAGGTGGCGCCGGCTGAAATTTCAATACCCCATTTTTGTTGTTTGCTAATGTAGGGAATTTGCCAGTCGAATTGCAGGGTTTTGTCGTATCCCCCTTGTAAAATAACATTGAGGGTTTCCATCCGTCCGCGGAAATTGTATATCCTCAGGTTGACACCGTAATTTAATCTTGAAAGATCTTTCGATTCCCACCATACATTAAAATTCCGGTCGGCATAGGTAAAAATCGGGATGGGCCAGATATACCAACGCTCGGTCACTTGCACGTATAAATCCACCTGGTTGTAATCGTGCCGTTTGGGCGTGATGTCAACCGTGTTGAAAAGCGAGCGGTTCATTAGGTTTTCTTTGCTTTTTTTCAGCTTGGTCAGCAACTGGTGCAGGAAAACGGTATCCCCTTTTTTCAGCTCTATCTCGCGCAGGATGATTTTGTCTTTGGTGTGTTTGTTTCCTGAAATGAAAATGTTACCGATAACAAACGTGGTGTCACTCCGGATAAAGGGAGACTGGGCTTGCAGGTTTTTTGTTCCGGCAAACATCAAAGAAAAAAGCAATATGCAAAAGAGTACCGTCTTAAACATTCAGGTAATTCATTAACGAATCGTAGCGTTCCCGTAATTCGTCCAGGTCATCTTCGTGTCCGAAGGAGGCTTTAACAAAATAGTCGTAACGCTCAAGGGTTTTCAGAATGGGTGAAATTTCTACGGTGTTGAGTTTCAAAAAAACATCCAGCCGGGTGGAGTCGTTATGGCTCATGATAAAGGTGCTCAGGATTTTGGCATCGTTTTCTTCCACGATTTTAGAAAGTTCGGTCAGGCTGTAACTGTTGTAGGTCATTTCAAGAACAATGATGCCACCGGGATTGTCTACCGAAAGAGCACGGGCAAAATGTTTGACCAGGCTTTGCAAGTTGATGCTGCCGAGGTAATTGCCTTTCTCGTTAAGGACGGGAACCAAACTCAGGTTTTGCTCGCTTACCAGTTTCAATACATCGTAAATATGTTGGTAGTCATAAACATAGGGGTTGCTCAACGAAAGCTTGTGATTGCCCAATGGTTCATCAAAGTTGTTCAGGTCGTATATATCCAGTTCGGAGATAAGCCCGAGAAATTCCTGGTTGTTTACAATGGGCAAATGCGATACTTTGTATTCTTCCATCCAGCTCAGGGCGGTTTTACCGGTGTCGGATGTTTTTAGCGGCATAATGCCGTCGGAAATCAGGTTTTTAGCAATCATTTGTCCGGATATTAAAAGCACAAAGATAACAGAAAGCCGAAATGTTGTCCAAAAGTTAAGTATTTTTAATAGTCATCTTTCTACACAAAAAAAGACGCCAAAGGCGCCTTTTTTTGTACCTGAGGCGGGACTTGAACCCGCACGGCCGCAATGGCCATTGGATTTTAAGTCCAACGTGTCTACCAATTCCACCACTCAGGCAAGCATTCAAAGAAAAAAAATCCCGTCCCGAATTGAACGGGTCCGGGATTTTGTGAGCGGGAAACGGGACTCGAACCCGCGACCCCGACCTTGGCAAGGTCGTGCTCTACCAACTGAGCTATTCCCGCTTGTTTTGGGACTGCAAATGTAAAACTTTTTTTATTTTCCAAACAGGCTTTGTGAAAAATTTTGAATTTTTTTTGTCCTGCTGCTTATGCGGCAGGCCGGTTACCGGACATTTTTCAGTAATTTCTTGATTTCGTTCAGTTTCATGAGAGCCTCTACCGGTGTCAGTGTGTCGATGTCGGTATTTAAAATGTCTTGTTTGATTTGTTGCAACAAAGGGTCATCAAGCTGGATGAAGCTAAGCTGGTAATCATCGGCTGTCGGGACATGATGCAACTCTTCTTCCAGCTCTTGATGCGAATGGGTTTTTTCGAGTACCTTGAGCAGCTCTTTGGCCCGTTTCAGAACTTTTGGTGGCATGCCTGCCATTTCGGCGACATGAATACCGAAACTGTGTGCACTGCCTCCCTTTTTCAGCTTCCGAAGAAAAATAATCTTGTTGCCTACTTCTTTGATGGAGATATGATAGTTGCGAATACGCGGCAGGCTGGCCGCCATTTCGTTCAATTCATGGTAGTGGGTGGCAAACAATACTTTGGAACGATAAGCGGGATGGTTGTGCAGGTATTCTACAATTGACCAGGCAATGGAAATGCCATCGTAAGTGCTGGTACCCCGTCCGATTTCATCGAGCAGAATCAGGCTGCGGTTCGAGATGTTGTTCAGGATGCTGGCTGTTTCGTTCATCTCTACCATAAAGGTTGATTCGCCGGAAGATATGTTGTCGGAAGCTCCCACTCGGGTAAAAATTTTATCAACCCAACCGATTTTTGCCTTGGCCGCCGGGACAAAACATCCCATTTGCGCCATCAGGACAATCAGTGCCGTTTGACGCAGCAAAGCCGATTTCCCCGACATGTTGGGGCCCGTAAGAATGATGATTTGTTGCTTTTTGTTGTCGAGATATACATCGTTGGCCACGTATTGCTCGCCTTGGGGCAGATTTTGCTCTATAACCGGATGCCGTCCTTCTTTGATGTCGATGGCGTATTCTTCGGTAATTTCCGGCCGGTGGTAGTGGTTTTCTTTCGATACCGTGGCAAAGGAAACCAAACAATCGAGCGTGGCCATAAGTCCTGCGTTGAGTTGTACGGGTTGTATAAAAGTTGCTGTAAACTGAACCAGCTGTTCAAAAAGCTGTTGCTCCAGTATTTGTATTTTGTCTTCTGCTCCCAGTATTTTCTGTTCGTATTCCTTTAATTCTTCCGTAATATAACGTTCCGAATTGGTGAGCGTTTGTTTGCGGTGCCAGCTCTCAGGTACTTTGTCTTTGTGTGTATTGGTCACCTCAAGATAATAACCAAATACATTGTTGTAACCTACTTTCAAAGAAGGGATACCGGTTCGTTCGCTTTCGCGTTGCTGGAGTTGTGCCAAATAATCTTTTCCCGAAAAAGCAATCTCACGCAATTCGTCCAGTTCTTTGGAAACGCCATCGGCAATGACGTTTCCTTTGTTAACGGCGGCCGGGGCATCTTCTTTCAGCTCACGTTCCAACCGGTTGGTTAGCAACGAACAAGGGTTCATTTGTTCGGCCATCTTTTGCAGTACCGGAAGTCCTGTTTCGGAACACAATGTTTTTATGCGGGTGACCGAATGCAGCGCCTTTTCCAATTGCTTGAGTTCACGCGGGCTAACCCGGTAGGTGGCTACTTTGGAAATCAGTCGTTCCAGGTCTCCCAGCTTTTTCAGCTCGGGCCGGAGTTGATCTGCCGTTTCGGTATGGGTTGACAGAAATTCCACCACACGAAGACGTTCCTCAATGGCTCCTTTTTCTTTCAGCGGAAGTGTTAACCACCGTCGCATGAGTCGTGCCCCCATGGGTGTGTCGGTCTTGTCAATGATGTCAAGCAGGGCATTTCCCCACGGGGATAGCGGCTGGATCAATTCCAGGTTGCGGATGGTGAACCGGTCGAGCCAGACATATTTCCCTTCGTCGATACGGCGGACTTTGGAAATATGTTCCAACTTGTCGTGATGGGTTTCGTACAGATAGTGTATGGCTGCCCCCGCGGCAATGATTCCCTCGGTCAATTCTTCCACACCAAAGCCTTTGAGTGAGGCTGTTTTAAAATGACGCAGCAAAATCTCCCGGCCGAAGTCTTCGGTAAATACCCAATCATCAAAAAAAGTGAGGTAAAACCGGTCGCCGAAAGTTTCCAGAAATGTTTGCCTCTTTTGCCGTTGTATAATGACTTCGCTCGGGGCAAATCCTTGCAACAGTTTGTCAATGGTATCTTTGTTTCCCCGGGCAACAAAAAATTCGCCGGTGGAGATGTCGAGCAATGAAATGCCCGAGAGGCCATTGGTCAGATGTACAGCTGCCAGAAAGTTGTTTTCTTTTTGTTCCAGAACATTGTCGTTGAGTGATACACCCGGAGTGACCAATTCGGTGACGCCACGTTTGACAATCTTTTTTGCCAGTTTGGGATCCTCCAGTTGATCGCAAATGGCTACCCGGTAACCGGCCCGGACCAATTTGGGCAGGTAAGTGTCGATGGAATGATGCGGAAAACCTGCCAGCTCCACAAACGAGGCGGCCCCGTTGCGTCGCTTGGTTAAAACAATGCCCAAAACCTGTGATGTTTTGATCGCATCTTCACCGAATGTTTCGTAGAAATCACCCACGCGAAACAGTAGCAAAGCATCCGGATGTTTTGCCTTGATGGCGTTGTATTGTTTCATTAAGGGGGTCTCTACATATTTTGCCATGACTTGTTTTTTGCACAAAGATAAACATTGCGGTATTTCGCAAAAGAAGGGATGCTGAATTTGTCATCCGATCCGTCATCTGTCTTAGCCATTTCCCGGTGAAGGTTTTAAAATCCGGAACGTAGTGTGGAAAATAAGGAAGAGCAAAATCAGGCTAAAAAAACTTGACAAATCATTTTTAATGTTGTATTATTGCAATATCAAAATAATATTAAAAGTATATTAGCTATGAAAAAAGAAGAAACATTGTTTAAACCCTTCTCGGGGTACATTATGCTTTTGGTTGTATTGCTTCTCATTGGATTGCCTATATGGGCAATAGCGGTTTACCAAATGACGTGGACCATTGTTTTTGTGGTGTTGGGGGTGGTGGCCCTTCCGGGATTTACGGTTGTCAACCCGAACGAGTCGAAAGTCATGGTGCTTTTCGGCGAATACAAAGGCACGATAAAAGAGAACGGCTTTTGGTGGATGAATCCCTTTTATGTGAAAAAGAATATTTCGCTGCGTGCGCGTAATCTGGATAGTGAACCCATTAAGGTGAACGACAAACTGGGCAACCCGATTATGATCGGTGTGGTGATGGTTTGGCGTGTCAAAGATACCTATAAAGCGGCGTTTGATGTGGATGACTACACCATGTTTGTGGATATTCAAAACGAAGCGGCCATACGGAAATTGGCAGGGCGTTATCCTTACGATAACCTGGAGGATGAAAATGCCCATCTGACTTTACGCAGCAGCAGCGAAGAGGTCAATAACATGCTGGAGCAGGAAATTACCGAACGGCTGGCCATTGCCGGTATTGAGGTCATGGAAGCACGGATCAATTATCTGGCGTATGCCAAAGAAATTGCCGGTGCCATGCTGAAACGGCAACAGGCATCGGCCATTGTGGCGGCCCGTACCAAAATTGTGGAAGGGGCAGTGGGGATGGTGGAAATGGCGCTGAAAGAATTATCCAAAAAGCATATTATTGAGTTGGATGAAGAAAAGAAAGCCGCCATGGTCAGTAATTTAATGGTGGTGCTGACTTCGGACAAGGACATTTCGCCGGTAGTGAATACCGGAACGCTTTACCAGTAAAAAAATGGTGCGAAAAAAAACAAATAAAATATGGTTCAGGGAGGTGCAGCACCTTTCGGGGACGCCCCTCATTTACATAGGGGTTGTCTCCATTCTTGCTGCCGATATCCCTTTGGCATATGGCGGCTACCAGCAACTTGTATTGGGAAAACCCTGGGGCGATGAACCCATGTCCAATGGGGCCATGGTGGGTATGTTGTTGTTTATGTTGTTGCTGACGGTTGGTGTTTTCCTTTTTACGTTTCGCAGCCGTTTGGAACTGACTGTTGACGGGGAAGGGGTGCGCTATAAATATCCGGGATTTATCGGTAAACAGCATCTGATTCCCCGGAAAAGCATTCGTCAATATGAAATTAAGAAATACCGTCCCTTTTTAGATTATGGCGGTGTTGGCCGGCGCCGGGCAATGGGGTCGCGGCGGCGGGTGGCTTATGTCATTAAAGGAAAAATGGGAATGAAACTCTATTTGACCGATGGCTATGAAATTTTGTTTGGTACCCAAAGGCCTGAGGCATTGCAACGTGCCATGAAAAAAATGATGGAAGAGGAGACCTTGCCGAATGAAAGAGAATAAAAAGAAACCGTTTGTGTTGCGGCTGCGTCCTGAAATGATGGAAGCACTGGAGAAATGGGCTGCCGACGATTTCCGCAGCATCAACGGGCAAATCGAATGGATACTGCACAATGCCCTGAAGAATGCGGGACGGTTAAAGAGACCTTCCGGTAATCAAAAGTAAATTGCATGACTTTTGCTATTAAACTTGGAATAACTTTCATCAAAATAAACATTTTTTTCAAAAAAGACAAAAATAAGGCCACAATTTTTGCTATTTGGAAAAAAATGTGGCCATAATTTTTTCTGTTTTATTGTTTCTCACAATAAAGTTGTTTTAAAGTTAGCCTGAAAATTTGTTTTATTGTATTATCAATCAGCAAATAAATACCGAATATTCCCCTTCTTGAAGGGGTGTAGGGGTAGGTAGATAAAAAGATATTTATTTGCTGATTGCTCAGGTTCTTAGCAGAATTTCATATTGTAAACTTTAAACAACTTCAATTTAAAAAAGATTTTTACTTTTGTCAGTTGATAGGGGTGAAGGGAATCCTGTGTAAATCAGGAGCTGTCCCCGCAGCCGTAAGTCGTAGCAAAAGTTTTTGGCTCCCTTGTGCCACTGTTCGCCTCCGGCGGATGGGAAGGCCGCCAAAAATGCGACAAGCCGGAAGACCTGCCTTTATCTTTTTTCGAAGCTTTCGGTGGAAAAGCAGGAGGAATCCCCATTTCTTCCCCTTTTTATTTCCGGTTAGCTTACGAAAATTAGATGATTAATTTTTGTAATGTTTAACTAAATGATTTTCAAATGAAAAGAAATTACTTTTTGACAGCCTTGCTGCTGGCAGGGTTGTTCATGCCTGTTTTTTTGCAGGCACAAATTTCCACTTTCGATGACCTGAAATTGGATTCTGCAAATGCCTATTGGAACGGTTCCGATACATCGGGCGGCTTTCAAAGTGGTAGTGTTTATTTTTATAATAAGTACAACTTATCCTGGGGAAGCTGGAGCGGTTTTGCTTATTCCAATGTGAAAAACGATACCACGGCCGGTTATACCAACCAATATGCTGCTTTTCCGGCGGCAGGGGTTTTCCATTCTTCCAAATATGCAGTGGTCAATGCCTATTCGCCGGCTGCTTTGAAGTTGAAAGGTAGCTTGGACGGTTCGGTTTTAAAAGGTATGTATGTGACCAATTCAACTTATGCGGCTCTTTCTATGGAAAAGGGAGATGCTTTTGCAAAAAAATTCGGTGGTGCCGATGGAACCGATCCCGATTGGTTTTTGTTGACAGTGAAAGGATACGCAAACGGCACTTTTACCGATTCGGTAAACTTTTATCTTGCCGATTTCCGGTTTGCATCTTCCGACAGCGATTACATTGTGAAGAACTGGCGTTGGGTGAACTTACAGCCTCTCGGTGCGGTGGACAGCATCACCTTTCAGCTGCACTCCAGCGATACCGGTACCTACGGCATGAATACACCGGCCTATTTTTGTATGGATAATTTCAATGATACGGTCTATTCCCATACGGCCATTTCCACCTTTGACGATGTGAGCCTTGATCCGGAAAATGCTTACTGGAACGGCTCCGATTTGGCCGGAGGATTTGTCAGCGGACAGGCTTATTTTTATAATGACTTCAATCAGGCATGGGGCAGTTGGAGCGGATTTGCCTATTCCAATGTGAAAAACGATACCACGCCGGGTTATACCAATCAATATGCGGCCATTACCGCCGGCGGAGTAAACGGTTCTGCCGGTTACGGCGTAGCTTATGCCGGTGCGCCGGTCAGTGTAAAATTGGACAGTGTTTTGGCCGGACAAACGCTTAAAGGGGTCTTTGTGACCAATTCAACTTACGCTGTACTCTCCATGGAAAACGGCGATGCTTATGCCAAAAAATTCGGTGGCGCCGATGGAACCGACCCCGACTGGTTCCGGCTGACCATAAAAGGTTATGACAAAGGGGCTTATACCGATTCGGTCAATTTCTACCTTGCCGATTTCAGATCGGATAACAGTGCCGATGATTATATCCTGAAAAGCTGGGCATGGGTTGACCTGCAGCCGCTGGGTGCCGTGGACAGCCTGACTTTCGAATTGCACTCGAGTGATGTGGGGCAATACGGTATGAACACACCGGCCTATTTCTGCATAGACAATCTGAATGATATGACCAATGGTCTTTTGCCCCGGCGGAAAAGCAACAGTGGTATGGATGTAAAAGTTTATCCCAACCCGGCGGTTTCTTCGGTTTGGTTGCAAGGGGTTGCAGATGCCCACGTGGGGGTTTTCGATATCAGCGGACGGAAATTGTTTGAAACCACCTCCGGAACGCCCACCCTCCATTTGCCGGTTTCCGGTTATCCTGCCGGCGTTTACCTGTTGCGTATCCGGAAAGGCGACAATATTGTCACCCGGAAATTCATCAAAAGATAAACCCTATGTGGCATAAATTTGCTTGGATACTCCTGTTTTCCCTTCCTGTTTTTGCCAGGGCACAATTTGCCCCCGCAGCAGGAGAACAGGGTACCACAGCCATGAAACAAGACAGCTCAGCCTTTACCGGCTGGGCTGTTTCGTGTAGTGTCCGAAGGGGTTTCATCAATGTGGCCGATACCACAGTTACCTATACACAGGGCGACACAACTTCCAACCGGGCATTTTTCGGTGTGCCGGCCAATGCCACGGGAAAACCGGGCGGTCCTTCCGATGTGGTCAGCCTCGGCGACGGAGGCAGTGCGGTTTTGGGTTTTGCCCATCCCATTTTTAATGGCCCGGGACCTGATTTTGCCGTTTTTGAAAACGGATTCCGGAAACAGGCGGCCCCTTTTCTGTACTATCTCGAATTGGCTTTTGTGGAGGTTAGTACCGATGGAAAACATTTTGTCCGCTTTCCTTCGGTGTCGCTCACCCAGGATACGGTACAAATTGATGGTTTCGGCCAGCTTGATCCCACCAAAATCCATAACCTTGCCGGAAAATATGTGCTGGGTTTCGGTACCCCTTTCGATTTGGCCGATCTGGCTGACAGCTCCGGCATTGATATCGACAGTATTAACTACGTCCGCATCGTGGATGTGGTGGGAGATATAGACAGCGCTTATGCGCGATACGACAGCCGGGGACATGTTGTCAACGACCCGTGGCCCACCCCTTTTTGGACCGGTGGCTTCGACCTGAATGCCGTGGGGGTTATCCACGAAAAAAACAACCCGCAAGGAATTGTCCGGCAAGTGTCAGGGCATCTGTTCACGATTTTTCCCAACCCGGCAAACCGACAATTGTTTATCAGGTCTGTGCATCCGACAAAAAAACCTTTTCGTTGGGCTGTGTATTCCTCCGGAGGGAAGGTTATGGTACGGCATACCCACGGGATATTGCCTGCTTCCGTTGATGTTTCGGGATGGCCTTCCGGCCTTTATGTTTTGAAAATTACCGGTGGACAAAGGCTGGTGATAAAGAAAATTTTAATTATTCATTAACAGCCTGCCATGAAAGCATTTGTCCTTGTCTTATGCATGTTTGTTATGGCAGGATTGCAGGCGCAAATGCTACCTGATACGGTCTCCATTCCGGAGGTGGAGGTGCATTCCTTTTTAAAACTTTCGGAAGCAGGCGTCGAAAGTCAACCGGTTGACTCGCTGGTCATGCAGCGGGAGGCACAGGCTTCGTTGTCCGATTTGCTGGCATCCCACACGGCTGTTTTTATCAAAAGCGAAGGCCGGGGAGCGCTGGCTACTGCCTCTTTCCGCGGTACCGATGCTTCCCATACCCGGGTTTATTGGAATGGTCTCAACATACAGTCGCCCATGCTCGGGCAGGTGGACTTTTCACAGATTCCTGTTTTTTTGATGGATAAAATTGTGCTGCATGCCGGCGCTTCCTCGCTGCCCGATGGGAGCGGCGGACTGGGCGGCAGCATCGATTTGGTGAGCCGGGCCGGCTGGAACCAAAAATGGCAGTTGGATGCCCTGGCGGGCTTCGGCAGTTACATGACATTTGATAATTTTGTGGGGTTCGGTGCCGGCAGTAAAAAGTTTCGCAGTTCTACCAAACTCTATTACAACAGTTCCCGGAACGATTTCCCGTTTTACAACAAAAACATAGCCGACATTGACCCGCAAACCGGTGCTTATGTCTATCCGCTACAGCGCAATGAACAGGCCGGCTATTTGTTGGATGGTGTGTTGCAGGAGTTTGCCTGGCGCATTGGAAAAAAGGCTTTATTGCAGTTTCATTATTGGTTTCAAAATGCATCGCGTGCCTTGCCCCGGCTCAATACCTACGAAGGCGATGACCATGCCAACCTGAGTCGCCAACATCAAAAAACACACCGGTCGGTTGTGCAACTAACCCGTGCCGGAAAATACGGGCAGTTTCATTTGAACCTCGGCTTTCAATGGGAAGATATGGATTATCGCGTGCAGAACCTGATCGGTGGACGTGGATATTACGATGCCGTTTCTTCCCGTTCAAAAGCCCTCGGTAGCTATAATAAGTTGAAATACAGTTACCAATGGGGTAAGAAAAGTCGCATAGAGGCCTCTTGCCGGTTTAATTTTGAAAAGGTGGATACCTACGACAGTGTAAGCCGGAACGGGTATCATGCGTTGCGCCGGCAATATGCCCTGATGGTTTCATGGCAGCAACGTATTCGGAAACGTTGGACGGTTATGGCCCTGGTACGAAAAGAGTGGATCGATCAACAGGCATTGCCTGTAATTCCCTATCTGGGATTCGATTTTCTGATCAACAGGAAAACGCGTTGGATATTGCATGGCAATGTGGCCCGGAATTTCCGGTTCCCTTCACTGAACGATCTTTACTGGCAACCGGGAGGAAATCCTAGTCTGAAACCGGAAAAAGGCCTCCTGTCCGAGCTCGGGTTGCGTATGAAAATCATCGGAAAGAGGATGGTGATTTCCCCCCAGGTCAATGGATTTTATAACAATATTACCGATTGGATTTTATGGACCCCTTCGCCCATGGGCTATTGGTCGCCCGATAATGTCCGGCATGTTATTTCCCGCGGGTTGGATGTGAAAGTGAATGTGAAATGGACTGTGGGGACATTCCGCTTTTATTTTAAGATGGGATATGCCTTTACCAAAAGTACCAACGAAGGAGATGCGGAAAAATGGGGAACACAATCCCTGGGAAAACAAATTCCTTATGTGCCGGTGCACTCAGGCAATTTTACCGGTGAAATGCGCTGGAACGATTTTTTTCTGACATGGGTCAATACCAGTTATTCGGAAAGATTCACCACTTCGACACATGATTTAAACCGGCGCGACCGGCTGTATCCTTATTTTATGAACGATTTGTATGCCGGTAAAGCATTTCATACCAAATGGGGAACCGTGGGGTTGCAAATAAAAATCTATAATTTGTTTAATGAAGAATACCGCTCCGTGCTGGGAAGACCCATGCCGGGCAGAAATTATTTGTTTACCCTGACTTTTAAAAGGTAAATCGAACATGAAACGAGGCAAAAAAAATATCGTATTGGTTTTGCTGGCGCTGCTTCTTGTGTCGGGTTGCATGAAAGACGACAGTGTGTACGATTTCAACCGGCTCCATGCTGATGCAAAAGGACGCGCTGTTTTTATCGTCAACGAAGGGAACTTTATGTACGGCAATGCCTCGCTGACTTATTACCAGCCCGATTCGGGCAAGGTGCTCAACGATATTTTTTACAAAACCAACGGGCTGCCGTTGGGCGATGTGGCAACCTCCATGGCCCTGCGCGATACATTGGGCTACGTGGTGGTGAACAATTCGGGGAAAATATATATTTTGAATACCCGGACGTTCCGGTACGAAGGAAAAATTACGGGATTGGTTTCCCCGCGCAACATATACCTCGTGAGCAACCAAAAAGCGTACGTCACCGATTTATATGCCAAAGCCATTACCATTGTCAATCCGGCCACACGGCAAATTACCGGAAAAATTGACCTTGATAACCACAATCCCGAGTTTTACCAGCACTCTTCCGAACAAATGGTCTTTCTCGGAAAATATGCTTTCGTGAACAGCTGGTCGTATGATGATAAAATTTTGGTGGTCGATACCTATTCGGACCGGCTTATCGATTCCATTCGGGTGGTGAAACAACCCAACAGCATGGTGCTCGACAAGTATCAGCGACTGTGGGTTTTGTCCGATGGCAGTTTTGCCGGCAGCGCTTACGGGCAGGATACAGCAGCGTTGACCTGCATCGATCCTGTTGCCCGTAAAATTATTAAAGTGTTCCGTTTTCACGACATGGGTGCTTCGCCATCAAACCTTTGTATAAATGCTTCCGGTGACAGCCTCTTTTTTTTGTACAACAGTTGGACAGGCGGCCGGGTCGCACATCCGGGGGTGTATGCCATGGCGGTGGATGCGAATGAAATTCCCGGACGGGCCTGGATTCCGCAGGGGCACCACCTGTTTTATGCCCTCGGCCTTGATCCTGCCGATGGGTCGGTATATGTATCGGATGCACGGGATTATCTGAGCCGTGGAGAAGTGTATGTTTATTCCCCCGGGGCGAGGCTGAAAGACAGCCTGCAGGCGGGCATTATTCCGGGCAGTTTTTGCTTCCGCTGAGGGAAAGGCAATGCTTCCGCAGCGGTCAGGCAATGATACAACTTCCGAAACCATTACACAAAACAATTAACAAAGTACGCTTTCTGTTATTTTTTGGGCGGCCGGGCGCACTATCCGGCTGTAGCGTGCTCAGGCCCTCCGGGCGGT
>CAYYRE010000031.1:0-22982 GCA_964473895.1 uncultured Lentimicrobiaceae bacterium
AAGAACTTGACCAATCAGCAAATAAATATCTTTTTTATACACCTACCCCTACACCCCTTCCAAAAGGGGAATATTAGGTATTTATTTGCTGATTGATAATACATTAAAAACAATATTCTTAGGCGAACTTTAAACAACTTCATTTTATTCATGCCGTGAGGGATTGTCTTCGGTCTGTTTCAGTTTTTCGACCAGCCGGCGCAATTTTTCCTCTTCCTGGATTTTCCGGTACTCAAAAGAGACCACTTTCACAAATTGGGGCAGGTATTTTTCCCAATGGGTCAGTATTTTGGCTGCGAGGGGGCTTTGGGTGTAAAGCAAGTGGCGGCTGATCATTCCCTGCAGTTCGTTGATATCTTCTTTGTTGTCCACTTTCAGCAGGTCCACCAGTCCTTTGTTGCAATAGTAGGCAAAGTCGTGCTGTTGGTCCAAAACATAGGCGACACCACCGCTCATTCCGGCGGCGAAGTTCCGGCCGGTTTTTCCGAGTACTACCACCCGTCCTCCGGTCATGTATTCGCAGCAATGGTCGCCGGTGCCCTCCACCACCGCTTTGACACCGGAATTTCTCACACAAAACCTTTCTCCGGCAATGCCCTGGATATAGGCTTCGCCGCCGGTAGCCCCGTAAAACGTGGAATTGCCGATAATGATATTTTTTTCCGGTTGAAAAACAGTGCCTTTTGGGGGGACTACAATGATTTTACCTCCGGAAAGTCCTTTCCCGATGGTATCGTTGGCATCGCCTTCAAGGCGAAAGGTAACCCCCGGGCTTAAAAAAGCACCGAAACTTTGCCCTGCCGTTCCCGAGAAGGTGGCGTGTATGGTGTCTTCGGGCAACCCTTTTTCCCCGTATTTTTTTGCAATAGCACCTGACAGCATACCGCCCACCGCCCGGTCTGTATTTTTTATGTGCCGGAACAACCATACTTTTTCTTTTCCTTTCAAGGCTTTCTCGGCGGCTTCCATCAGTTGGCGGTCCATGTGGTTTTTCCGAATGTCGGAAGCCGGAGGTTCCGGAAGCTTTGTTCCGGACAATTCATCCGGGTCAGGTTTGTATAGCAAAGAAGAAAAATCCAGCTTTTCCAGCTTGCCGCTGCACTTTTCAGGATCGGTTTCCAGTAAATCGGTACGTCCGATAATCTCGTCAAAGTGTCTGAAACCCATTTCAGCCAGTTTTTCCCGGATCTCTTCGGCCAGAAAGCGGAAAAACCGTTCTACGTACACGGCTTTCCCCGAAAAATGTTTCCGTAAATTTTCGTCCTGGGTGGCAATTCCCATGGGACAGGTATTCAAATGGCATTTTCGCATCATGACGCATCCCAGCACAATGAGTGCCGAGGTGGCAAAACCGAATTCTTCGGCACCGAGCAGGGCCAATTTTATGACATCCGAAGCGTTTTTCAGTTGTCCGTCCACTTGAATTTTCACCCGGTGGCGCAAGTGGTTCATGAGCAAGGTTTGTTGTGTTTCGGCCATTCCCATTTCCACAGGCAGTCCGGCATAACGGATGGAGCTGATGGGACTGGCTCCTGTACCTCCTTCCCCGCCAGAGATGATGATGAGATCGGCACGGGCTTTGGCTACGCCGGCTGCAATGGTTCCCACACCGTTTTCCGATACCAGTTTCACCGATATTTTGGCTTCCGGGTTGACCACCCGTAAATCGTAAATAAGTTGTGCCAGGTCTTCAATGGAATAGATGTCGTGATGCGGTGGCGGTGAAATCAGTGTGATACCCGGGGTCGAATGGCGTGTCTCTGCAATAATCTTGTTGACTTTATATCCCGGCAGCTGTCCTCCTTCGCCGGGTTTGGCCCCTTGCGCAATTTTAATTTGTATCTCGTCGGCATGGACCAGATAATGGGCATTAACGCCGAACCGTCCGGAAGCCACCTGCTTGACGGCACTCTGACGCAAGGTGTTGAAGCGGGAGGGGTCTTCGCCTCCTTCGCCGGTGTTGCTGCGCCCCCCGATGCTGTTCATGGCCATGGCAATGGCTTCGTGGGCCTCTTTGCTGATGGAACCGTACGACATGGCTCCGGTAACAAACCGTTTCATGATCTTTTCGGCCGGTTCTACCTGTTCCAGCGGAATGGGATGCTTTTGTATCTTCCAGCAGCCGCGGATAAAAGCAGGTTGTTGCGTGTATGCTTCCACTTTGTGGCTGTATGCTTTGTATTTTTCATAATCGTTTTGGCGCGTGGCCCATTGCAACAAAGCAATGGTTTCCGGATTCCATGCATGCCCTTCTCCATCTTTCCGCCAGGCATATTTTCCTGTGTTATTGAAATAGAAAAATGGTTTTTGCTGTTTTTGTTCAAATGCCCTTTGGTGAAACTGCCGGTATGTTTCGTAAATCTCTTTGAGACCTATTCCCCCAATGGGTGAGGATGTTCCGGTAAAATAATTGTCAACCAAAGCTTTGCTTATACCAAGCGCTTCAAAAATCTGGGCGCCATGATAACTGCGGATGGTGGATATGCCCATCTTTGAAAAAATCTTTAATAATCCTTTGTTGATGGCTTTGATATAATTTTTGCGTGCCTCGCCATAGGCAAGGGGAAGTTTTCCGGTTTGCACCAAATGGTCAATGGCGGCAAAAGCCAGGTAGGGGTTTACCACACTCGCCCCGTAGCCGAGCAACAGGGCAAAATGATTTACTTCACAGGGCTCTCCCGTTTCGACGATAATGCCCACCTGCATTCTTTTTTTCTTTCGGATAAGGTGGTGATGAACCGCAGCCACAGCAAGTAATGAAGGGAAAGGCGCTTGTTGAGGACTGACATTGCGGTCGGACAGGATGATAAAATTCTTTTTGTTGTCCACCGCTTTTTCGGCTTCTTCCAACATGCGGCCGAAAGCCTCCCGGAATCCATTTTCTCCTTTGTCAACCGGAAAAAGCATGGAAATGGTGGTATGGCTGAAAAGCTCATCTTTCAGGTCTTTTATTTTTCCTAAATCGGTGTTTGTGATGATGGGACTGGTAAATTTTATGAGGCGGCAATGGTCGGGGCTTTCGGAAAGGATGTTGGAATTTACCGATCCGATGTAGTTGGTGAGCGACATAACCAGTCCTTCGCGTATGGGGTCGATGGGCGGATTGGTTACCTGGGCAAAAATTTGTTTAAAATAATTGAAAAAACGCTGGGGCTTTTTCGAGAAAATGGCTGCCGGGGTATCATTCCCCATGGAACTGATGGGCTCTACCCCGTTTTCGGCCATGGAACGAATGATCCATTCCATTTCCTCTTTGTTGTATGAAAATAATTGCGACAACAGCGGAAATTGTTCGATGTGCGAAGGAACCCGTTGTTTTACTTTGATGTCTTCCATCATCAGGCGGTTTTCCCTGAGCCATGCTGCATAGGGATGCCGATGGCTGAGCCGGTCTTTGACTTCCTCATCGGGAATAATGATGCCGAAGCGGGTGTCGGCCAGCAGGATTTTTCCCGGCTTTAACCGGCCTTTTTCAACAATTTCTTCCGGGGCAAATGACTGGACGCCCGTTTCGGAAGCCATTACCATCAGGTCGTTCCGGGTAAGAATATAGCGCGAAGGGCGCAAACCATTGCGGTCGAGGGTGCCCCCAATGTAGCGTCCGTCGGAAAAGACCATGGCGGCCGGTCCGTCCCACGGCTCCATGATGGTGGAATGGTATTCGTAAAAAGCTTTCAGACTCTCGGGAATGGGATTCTTTTTATTGAACGATTCGGGGACCATCATACAAAGGGCATGTTCCAGACTGCGTCCTGTCATGTGCAGAAATTCCAGCACATTATCAAAAGAGGCCGAATCGGATTTCTCTTCTTCTAAAATGGGCAGTATTTTTTCCAATTCATCCCCAAAAATTTCCGATTTAAGCAATCCTTCGCGTGCCTGTGTCCAAAGCCGGTTGCCTTTGATGGTATTGATTTCACCGTTATGGGCAATGAGCCGGAAAGGCTGTGCCAGCGCCCAGGTGGGAAACGTGTTGGTGCTGAAGCGCGAATGAATCAAAGCAATGGCCGATTGGAACAGGGGATGCTGTAAATCGGGAAAATAACGGCGAAGCTGCTCCGGCGTAAACATACCTTTGTAAACCATGGTTTTGGAAGAAAGACTCACCATGTAAAACGCTTCTTTCCCTGCCAAGGCAGAACGGCGGACTTTTTTTTCGGTGACTTTGCGGATTATGTAGAGCCGGCGCTCCAAAACATCCTGTTCCAAATGCTCGCCACGAATAAATACCTGTTTGATCATGGGTTCGGTACTCCTGGCCATCTCACCCAGTACTTCCGAACGGATGAGAACATCCCGCAAGGCGATAAGTTCCAGTCCCTCCTCCGATACCGTTTCTTTCAACAGGGCTGTCAGGGCTTCAGCCTTTTTTTTCTCCCGTGGTAAAAAAAGCAATCCTGTGCCGTAAGTACCGGCTTCCGTTACGGGTATTTGTAAAACTTCGCGGATATAACGATGGGGAATCTGTACCAGCATACCTGCACCATCGCCACTGGCATTGTCAGCCCCTTTGGCACCGCGATGGTCTAAGTTGCGCAAAACTTCCAATCCCCTTTCCACTATGTCGTGCGATGCTTTTCCTTTGATATGGGCTACAAATCCGATACCGCAGTTTTCGTGTTCGTTGCCGGCGTTGTACAGACCGGCCTGTCGGGGGAATCCTCTCTCCATGGTCTCTTTTTTTAAAATGGTATTATCCTTTTTCCCGCCATCTTCGGGGAAAAGCAATCATGAACCGGAGCAAGCCCCGAAAGGTTCCGGAACGGTTCCGTTGCCTGTGGAGAGATAAGCTGAAAATCATTTCAAAGATAAACAAGCCCGTGTCTGTGTACAAATAATCAACCACCCATCATTTTTAATGACAGCGGATACGTCAGCCCCTGTTTTTGGTTTAACGGGTTTGAAAACAGAAATTTAAGATGGTGTATTTCGTTATTTGGTTTTTTTGTTTGAAAGAGGGGATAACCGGACAAAATTTTAGCAAAAAAATGTTGCTGCAAACGATTTACATAAGAAAACCCATGACATTTTTGGGATTTTCAACGGGAAAAGTTGGTTTTTCTTTATTTGACAATGATTTTCCATAAAAAAAGCAAAAATATTGCGGATACATTTCATGAAATCATACTTTTGTTTTTTTTAACGCGACAGTATTATGGCCAGTCAAAACAACGAAATCATTCTGTTGAACATTTCGGGTAAGGACAAGCCCGGATTAACGGCTTCCCTCATGGAAGTTTTATCGCAATATCATGTGAATATCCTGGACATGGGACAATCGGTGATTCATCAGGACCTCGGGTTAGGTATTTTGTTTGAAGTTCCCAAAGAGTCCAAATCATCCAGTATTTTAAAAGATTTGCTTTTCAAAGCCTATGAACAGGGAACGCACATTTCGTTTACGCCCATTCCGTTGGATCAGTATGAAGAATGGGTGAGCAACCAGGGAAAAGAACGGTATCTGATTACGGTGTTGGCTCCGCGGCTGACGGCTACGCAAATTGCGGAAGTAGCCCGTGTGATTGCCGATCAAAAACTGAATATTGATACCATTTCAAGGCTTTCGGGACGAAAATCACTGCGGAAAAAAGATAAGATAACCAAGGCGGTGGTCGAATTTTCGGTACGCGGAACACCGGTGGATGTGGAAGCCATGAAACAGTCGCTGCTGAACATTGCCTCAAACAGTGATTTGGATATTGCATTTCAGGAAGACAATGTTTTTCGTCGTACCCGGCGTTTGATTTGTTTTGATATGGATTCAACATTGATTCAAACCGAGGTGATTGATGAACTGGCCGAGCGGGCTGGCGTGGGGGAACAGGTCAAAGAAATCACTGCCCGTGCCATGCGGGGGGAAATCGACTTTAAAGAGAGCTTTCGCGAACGGGTGGCCCTGTTGAAAGGACTCGATGAAAAAGTGCTGAAAGATATTGCCGAAAACCTCCCCATTACCGAAGGGGCCGAACGCCTGTTGCGTACCCTGAAACAATATGGTTACCGGACAGCCATTCTTTCGGGTGGTTTCACCTATTTCGGTCATTACCTGAAAAACAAGCTCGGCATCGATTATGTTTTTGCCAATGAGCTGGAAATCAAAAACGGAAAACTCACCGGCCGGCATTTGAACCAGATAGTGGATGGTAAACGCAAAGCCGAATTACTTGAACTGCTTGCTTTTAAAGAAGATATCCATTTGGAACAGGTGATTGCCGTAGGCGATGGAGCCAACGATTTGCCCATGCTTAAAAAAGCGGGAATGGGCATTGCATTTCATGCCAAACCCACGGTAAAAGCTTCGGCACAACACGCCATTTCGGTGAACGGACTGGATACCATTTTGTATCTGCTCGGCTTTCGTGACCGGGAAATCAATATTCCTGATTAATAACGGGCTACCGGTAACGGTCGCCCCGGCTTGGTGAGCATAATTTGCCAAAGCTGGTTGAACCGCGACCGGAAGCCACCGGCACTGCTCAACAAAAAATAACGCCACATCCGGTAAAACCGTTCTCCGTAGGTCTTTTCCAACTGCGGCCAGGCTTTTTCGAAGTTGGCATACCAGGCCATAAGGGTTTTGTCGTAATCGGGACCGAAATTGTGCAGGTCTTCCATCACAAACAATCCTTCGGCGGCTTTGGCAATTTGTGCTACCGAAGGAATCATGCCGTTGGGAAAAATGTATTTGTCCGTCCACTCGTTTACGTAAGTAACGCTCACGTTGTTGCCTATGGTGTGCAGCAACGAAATACCATCGTCTTTCAGACAACGGTGGACCACCTCCATGTAAGTACGGTAATTTTTATACCCTACATGTTCGAAAAATCCAATGGAAAGGACGGCATCAAAAGTTCCTTTTACGTCACGGTAATCCTGAAAACGCAGTTCCACGGGCAACCCTTTGCACAAAACCTTTCCCAGTTCGATTTGGTTTTTTGAGATGCTGACGCCCAACACTTGTACCCCGTATTTTTCGGCGGCATATTTGGCAAAACTACCCCAGCCGCATCCGATATCCAGTACTTTCATGCCGGGTTTCAGTTCCAGTTTTTTACAAATGATATCGAGTTTGGCCTCCTGGGCTTCATCAAGGGTACGGGCATTTTTCCAGTAACCGCTGGAATAAACCATTCTTTTGTCCAGCATGAGCCGGAAAAGGTCGTTCCCAAGGTCGTAATGTTCACGGCCTACCTGTTTGGCCCTCGTTTTGTTTTGCCGGTTAAAAGCTTTTGTGGATAAAATAAAAAGCATGGTTTTCAGGCTGCGTTTCACCTTTTGATCCAAATGAGCCCGCAATAGCTTGTTGAAGAACTCATCGAGGGCTTCCACATCCCACCATCCATCCATGTACGATTCGCCGAGACCCAGTTCCGTTTGGGTTAACCAGCGTTCAAAGACCCGTTCATCATGTACCTGAACATCCCATGGGCGGTTACCGTTGAGCATGATGCCGGCTTCTTCCATAAGCGATCGGATCACCTCTTTTGCTTTCATTTTCTTGTTTTTATCGTTGTTTCACAAAAATACAAAAGCCTGTAGAGGATATCAAGTAAATACCGTATAAAATTTAGCCACTCCTCCGCGGTTTTGTTTTGCAGCTTAATCCGTAGGCAATATTGCAGATGGTATATCCGGTTTTCCCTCTGTGCCGAAAAACGAACGGGCACCTTTCCGTATCACGTACATCTCAGCCGCTGTTTTCAGTGAAACGGCAAAATGACTTTTTTCTCTGGTTTCCACTGCCATAACACGGAAATCGTTTTTGTTCAATTCTATTTGAAATAGATCGCTTTCAAAGAAAAAGCGTTCATTTTTCTCGTAAAAAGAAAATACCTGTTCATCCCGAAAGGCCATCAACCGGTCGTTTTTTGCATCATAAAAATATCCGTCGCGTTGCGTTTCAAATGCTTCACGATCCATGTATAAGTGCGGTTTGTCCTGATAGGGTTTTCCGGCCGAAGGACAAAAGGTACCGCAATTGCCGCACTGGTTGCACCAGTCGGCCAGGTGAAGTATTTGAAGTTTTTGTTTCAGACTGAAATCGCCATCCTCCGCTACTTCATAAATGCCGTTATGACCGGTTATTTTCTGTATTTTGTAATGCAAGGGGGCTGTTTCGTAAGCATGAAAAGCCAAATTGGGACATACCGTGGTGCATATGTTACACACTTCGTCGCACTGCAGGCAACGTGCAGCCTCTTTTTGTGCTTCTTCGCGAGAGAGGGTGGTGGTAACCAGTTGGAAGTTTTTCCGTTTTTCGGCAGGGATTTCTTTAACGGCAACGGAGGGTTTCTTGGTGCTCCGGTTGACCATATGCCGGCTGAGGGGTTGTTCCTCACGGGTGGGTTTTCCGTTATTTTGTAAAGTAAGGCCTGCTTTGGCAATAATTTCTCCGGCTGCTTTCCGGCCATCGCCCACTGCCCGTATCACGGTGGAAGCGCCCCGCAATGCATCCCCTCCGATGAAAACGTTCGAAAGACGGGTTTCGTAACTGCCCGGCCGGGTTTTCAATTTTACGGTATCAACAAAATCAATGGCCGGCAATTGTCCGATGGCCGGAATTACCGTGTCGCAGGTTATTTCAAATTCCGAACCGGGAATTTCCACCGGCCGGGCTCTTCCGCTGTCGTCTTTTTCACCCAGTTTCATCCGCATCAAAGTGATGGAATGTACGGCCCCTTCCTTTACGTTGATTTTCACGGGAGAAGCCAGTTCCAGAATTTCTATACCTTCTTCCATCACCGCTTTCACTTCGGCTTCATCGGCGGGCATTTCAGCTATTGTTCGCCGGTAAATAATGGTTACTTTTCCGTTTTTTTTCGTCAGGCGGTAAGCCGTCCGGGCCGCATCCATGGCGGTGTTGCCTCCGCCAATGATGGCAATATTGTTTCCCAGTCCGGTGGGTTGGCCTTTTTTTACACTGAAAAGGAAATCAAGCGGGTCGAGTACCCCTTGTGCTTCAGCCCCTTCAATGCCAAACGGCAGGGCACGTTGGGCACCTGCAGCTAGGTAAACAAAATCGTTGTCCGCACGCAACTGCTCAAAACGGTTTTTGTCCACTTTCGTGGAAAACAAAACGGTCACTCCCATGGATTCGATCCGGTGAATATCTACATCCACTGCTTCTGTGGTGAGCCGGAAAGAGGGGATGGCTCCCGAAACCATTCCGCCGGGACGGGGTTTGGCTTCGTAGATGGTTACGGTAAAGCCGGCTTTGGAGAGAAAATAAGCAGCGGAAAGTCCGGATGGCCCGGCACCGATAACGGCTGCTTTTTTATTGCCTGCCGGTCGTGTAAAAGAAATGTCATATTTCATTTTCACTGCCTCTTCGGCCACAAACCGTTTGATTTCGCGGATGAGCAGCGGACTGTCGTAATTCATGCGCGTACATTTGGTTTGGCAAAGGTGGTCGCAAACCATCCCTGTGGTGTTGGGAAAAGGATTGGTACGCATGATCACCTCAAAAGCTTTCCGAAAGTCGCCGTGTGCCGTATGGTACATGTAATCCGGTATATCCTGGTTGGTGGGGCAAGTGTCCACACACGGTGCATGGATACAGTCGAAATAGCCCAGTGGACGTTTTGTCTTGATACTCGGTGCTTGCAGACCTGTTTTTTTATAGCGTGGGTTTAAAAGCGTTTCATCGGCATACCGGTTCAGGTTATGCAATGCCTGCTCCGCAAGTTCTTTCTCCGGTAAACAACTTTTTTGGGCGATGTATCCGGCAGTGTTTTTCGCCCCGGCAGCCGCAAAAGCTTTCCTCAATTCTTCGGTATATTGAAACAACCGTCCGTAACCACCCGGTTTTAAAATATCGGAGCTGACAGTTACCGGCGTGAGTCCAGCGGCAATCAGTTCGGGCGTATTGAAAGCATCGGCTCCCCCCGAAAAGGAAATATCTAACCGTCCAGCAAATTCGTTTTGCAGCTTGCGTGCCAGGTTGACGGCAATGGGATGCAGCGGCCGGCCACTCATGTACATCATTTCTTCCGTGGGCGGAAACATCTCCTTGTGGTTCAAGCTTTCAAGCGTGTTGGTCAGCTTGAGTCCGAAAAACACGCCTTCCTCTTTTGCTGCTTTTCTCAGACGGGAAATGATTTGAATGGCTTCAGGATACTTTAAGTCGTGTGCAAATGCCACATCGGGAACTTTTGTTTCAAAACCCGAAGCGGCCAGAATGTTAGGCAATGTTTCTTTTCCGAGTAAGGTAGGGTTCAGTTTCACCGTGGTGTGTAACTTTTTTTCACGGATGAGGTATTCGCCTATTTTTTCAATTTCATCGGGTGGACAACCGTGCATGGTCGAAAGGGTAATGTTATCGGTTATCCGGGGCGAAATGTTCAGCTCTGTCACCCGGGGATAAAACGTTTTCAGTTTTTCCAGTTTTTGATTCAGTTCTTCGGAAGCATCGGCCATTTTACGGAAAAACCATTGGACATTTTCCTGCAGAATGCCGTTAAAATCATATCCTACGCTCATGTTGAAGATCATGCCGGGCTTTTCCCCCTGAAACCCCAGTTTATCATGTAAGATGTGAATCAATATCCAGGCATCCAAATACTGATCGAACGACTGGCGGATTTTCAATTCCTGCGACCATTCGCAATTATATCCCTCATCCTGCATGTCAATACAAGGTTTTGCCACTTCCAGTTCATCGAGGGTTTGAACGGTTTTTAGTTCAATATAACGGGCACCGGTGAGCCAGGCGGCCACAATATTCTGTGCCAATTGGCTGTGGGGTCCGGCGGCCACACCAATAGGTGTTTCCAGCAATTGTCCGAAACGTGTGGTCCGGAAAGGGTCTTTTTCGTCCGGTTTGAAAAAAAGATCGGAAGGAATACCCCAAAGACTTTTTTTCCGGTCAAGCTGTCCTAAAATAATTTTTAACAGTTGTTCAATGTCCGTAGGTGCGAAGTGGTCCGTCATGTTTGTTCGGTTTCAAAAAATAATCGCCAAAGATAATAAAAGACGTACATCCGGTTTGGGCAACGAACCGGAGGTTGCTGTTTGCCCCTGATGTGCCGGGGTTGTAAAAATTTTTTTGATAATTGCAAAAAATACGGCCGGTTTTTTTCTCTTTTGGCAAAAAGAAAAATACGTTAAAAAAAATAGCACGCAAACAATACTGATCTGTAAAAATACTTAAAATTCAATAAATTAAAATAGGATCGAATGTTTTTCTTAAAAGGTTTTTCGTGATTTTTTCAATTTAGAATTATTATAAATTTGAAATCAGGATGGCTTTTTCTCAAAAATAAATATATATTTGAATACTTGTTATTTCCTAACAATTTACTTCATTGAAAAAGAAAATTTCAAATAGGAGGGTTTACTTTTCCCTGAAAACGGGAACCGTGCCTGAAAATTATGCCAGCCGTTTACATGAAATTTTCACCTGTTTTACCAAACAAAGTGCTTGCCTCTTACATTTTTCCGCCTGTTTTTCGCATTTACAATTTTCCATCATAATTCATTCATTGTTTCATTTAAATTTAAAATGCTATGGTAAACAAGATTACAAGTCTGGCGGAGTATTTTCAAAAGTACAAAGAGAGCGTGGCCGATCCGGAAACTTTCTGGGCCGGTATAGCCGAAACCCATTATTGGCATAAAAAATGGGATCAGGTGGTCGACTGGCGATTTGATGGCCCCGATGCCCCTGTGGTGAAATGGTTTGTCAATGCCAAATTGAACATTACGGAGAACATTTTTGAGCGCAACATGTTTATGCGCAAAGACCAGGTAGCGCTTATCTGGGAACCCAACGATCCCAACGAAAAAGAAATCAGGCTTACCTACGGCGAACTTTTCGATAAAGTGAAGCAGTTTGCCAATGCCCTGTTGAAAATGGGAATCAAAAAAGGTGATCGTGTGGCCTTGTATCTGCCCATGGTACCGGAGCTGGCCATTGCCATGATGGCTTGTGCCCGTATCGGAGCCATCCACTCCATTATTTTTGCCGGTTTCTCTTCCAACTCTTTGGCCGACAGGATTATTGATGCCGAAGCCAAACTGGTGATTACCTCTGATGGCGGCTTCCGCGGAGCCAAAACCATTCCTTTGAAAGATATTACCGATGAAGCTTTAAAGACGTGTCCGAGCGTTGAACATGTGATTGTTTTGAAACGTACCGGAGAAAAAATCAATTGGGTGGAAGGCCGTGATGTCTGGTGGAGTGATGCCATTGACGGTGTGGGCTTTGACAACAAAGCCGAAGTGATGGATGCCGAGGACGTGCTGTTTATCCTTTACACTTCCGGCTCGACCGGAAAACCCAAAGGGGTTGTTCATACCACGGCCGGTTATATGATCTATACCGAATACACTTTTAAAAATGTTTTCCAATACAGCGAAGGCGATATGTATTGGTGTACGGCCGATATCGGATGGGTCACGGGCCATTCGTACATTGTTTACGGGCCGCTGTTGGCCGGGGCCACCTCCATTATGTTCGAAGGGATTCCCACATTTCCGGATGCCGGACGCTTTTGGGATGTGGTGGACAAATACAAAGTCAACCAGATTTATACGGCACCTACGGCCATTCGTGCTTTAATGGCACAAGGTGATGAGTGGGTCACCAAACACGACCTGAGTTCGCTAAAAGTCCTCGGTACTGTGGGTGAGCCCATCAACGAAGAAGCCTGGCGCTGGTACCATGATTTGGTTGGAAAAGGAAGCTGCCCCATAGTGGATACCTGGTGGCAAACCGAAACCGGTGGCATCCTCATCACCCCGCTGGCGGGATTGACACCTACCAAACCTTCTTTTGCCACCTTACCATTCCCCGGCATTCAGCCCATTTTGGTGGATGCCGAAGGCAATGAGCTGAAAGGCAATGGAGTGGAAGGTATTTTGTGTATCAAATATCCGTGGCCCGGGATGATCCGTACCACCTGGGGCGACCACGACCGTTGTTACCAAACTTATTTCTCTACCTTCAAAGGGCTTTACCTTACCGGTGATGGTGCCAAACGGGATGAAGAAGGTTATTACCGCATCATTGGGCGTATTGATGACGTGATCAACGTTTCGGGTCACCGGATAGGTACGGCCGAGGTGGAAGATGCCATCAACCAGCATCCCAAAGTCATCGAATCGGCCGTGGTGGGTTATCCGCACGAAATCAAAGGTTCCGGTATTTATGCTTATGTCATTACCGCCGATTTGACCGATGAAGAAAGAGAAACCATTGAAGATGAAATCCGTGCTACCGTCAATAAATTTATCGGGCCCATTGCCAAGCCGGATAAAATACAGATTGTAAGCGGATTGCCTAAAACACGTTCGGGGAAAATCATGCGCCGTATCTTGCGTAAGATCGGGGAAGGCGATGCCACCAATCTCGGTGATACTTCGACCTTGCTTGACCCGAGTGTGGTAGAAGAAATCATTCAAGGGGCCAAAGTCGATGTAAAACGATAACCGTTTTTCGGGGAGGAGCCCTGTTCCTCCCTGAAATTTATTTCATATGCATTTATTCACTTATTTCTTTATTTTATTTATTCACTAAAAATTTTAAAAAATGGAAAACAAATTAGCAAATCCCGCTCCGCTGGGTTTAATGGGTTTCGGAATGACGACCGTCCTGCTGAACATTCACAACGCAGGTTTCTTTCCTCTCGGATCTATGATCCTTGCCATGGGCGTTTTTTACGGCGGCATGGCCCAAGTCATTGCCGGTATTATGGAATTTAAAAAAGGAAATACTTTCGGGACAACCGCTTTTACCTCCTACGGCTTTTTCTGGATGACACTCGTCGGACTCATTCTTTTTGGAAAATGGGGTTGGATCGGTGGCGTCACAGAAGGTTTTTTGGGTTGGTACCTGTTTTTGTGGGGCGTATTTACTTTCTTTATGTGGATTGGTACTTTTGGAAAGAACAGAGCCTTGCAAACCGTCTTTTTTACCTTGTGGATCCTTTTCTTCTTGTTGGCCATCGAAAAATGGTTTGGAATAAAAATTGTCGGAACCATTGCCGGATTTGAAGGGATTATTTGTGGTTTCTCGGCGATTTACCTCGCCATGGCCGAAGTGATCAACGAATCATTGGGCAAAACCGTTTTACCCATTGGTGCACGCGAATAGACACTTTTTTTTCATCAAGCTTTAACCGAAGGCTCCGGATCTGTTCCGGGGCTTTTTTTGTTGGTTTTGTGGACGTAAGATAAAGTTTTTACTTACTTTTGTTATGTTGGTGAAAAGTTGGCGTCAGCCGGTTTTCCCACCATAAACGATTAAAAATACTCCCCATGGCTGTTCGAAAACTGGATCATATTTTCCGCCCGCACAGGATCGCCCTCATCGGTGTGGATCATAACCCGCAAAGTATCGGCGGAATTACCCTGCGCAACCTCATCGAAAGCGGCTTTCCGGGCGTTATTTATCCCGTTCATCCCCGCCGTGAAGCGGTCCTGGGGATTCCTTGTTACCATGATGTGAATGTACTGCCCAAAAAACCCGATCTGGCGGTCATCATGTCTCCGGCACAGGAGGTTCCCGCCCTGCTTGAGCAATGCGGAAAAGCCGGTATCAACGGCATCATCATCATGTCGGCCGGTTTTAAAGAAGCCGGGGAAGAAGGGAAACGGTTAGAGGAAGAATTGAAAAAAATCGCCGGGAAATTTCCGGATATGCGTATCCTCGGACCCAACAGCATGGGGGTGATTGTCCCGGGTTTAAACCTGAATGTCAGCTTTGCACGCAGTGTTCCCAAAAAAGGGAGAATGGCCTTTATCTCGCAGTCCGGCGCCCTTGGGGCTGCTTTGCTTGATTGGGCCGGCGAAACCAACGTGGGGTTTTCTTTTTTTGTTTCCATTGGCAATGCCATGGATGTAACCTTTGGTGACCTGATCGATTATTTCGGACAGGATGTGAACACCTATTCTATCATATTATATGTGGAAACCCTCGGGAACGCCCGCCGTTTTTTGTCGGCTG
Source organism: uncultured Lentimicrobiaceae bacterium (assembly GCA_964473895.1). Taxonomy (GTDB): domain Bacteria; phylum Bacteroidota; class Bacteroidia; order Bacteroidales; family F082; genus Sulfidibacterium. The sequence goes on from CAYYRE010000031.1 coordinate 14,945, forward strand.
CCCGTGCTTTTGCCCGCAAAAAGCCCATTATTGTTTACAAATCGGGGCGTTTCCCCGAGTCAGCCCTTGCCGCTACTTCCCATACCGGGGCTATGGCCACCAAAGACACGGTTTGCGATGCTTTGCTTCGCAGGGCCGGACTTGCCCGTGTGTACAACATGGAAAATATTTTTGACTTCAGCGACCTTGTGGGGAAGAAGAAAATTCCAAGGGGTTCCGGTTTGGCTATTGTAACCAATGCCGGCGGACCCGGTGTTATGGCAACGGATGCCCTGATTACTCAGGGAGGAAAACTGGTGAAACTTTCGGATACCGTCATTGAAAAACTAAACCGCCTGCTCCCCCCCAACTGGTCGCACAACAATCCGGTGGATGTGGTGGGCGATGCTTCGCCGCTGCGTATTGCCAAAGCAGTGGAGATTGTGCTTGAAGATGACCGGGTAAATGCCGTCCTGGTTATTATTACACCGCAGGCGCTTACCGATCCGGATGCCACGGCACGAAAGCTCATAGACATTGCAGGGAAAACGACTAAACTCATCATGACTTCCTGGATGGGTGGCCAGATTATGCGAAAGAGCCGCAACCTGTTGCGGGAATCACAACTACCTTCTTATTTTACCCCTGAAAGGGCCATTCAGGCTTACATGACGCTCATGCATTATGCCAACAATTTGGAAATGCTTTTTGAAACCCCCAAAGAGGTTCCCGTATCGTTTTCTTACGACCGGGATGCCTTACGGAAAAAATATGTGGAGGAGATCTTCCCGAAAAACCGGATTCTTTCGGAAAACGATTCCAAAATGCTCATTACCGATTACGGCATTCCGGCCACCCATCCGCGGCTGGCCCGTACAGAAGAAGAAGCCCTATCCATAGCCCGCGAAAAAGGTTATCCGGTTGTACTGAAAATACAATCGCCCGATGTCAGTCATAAGTCGGATGTGGGCGGCGTTATGCTCAACATAACCGGCGATGAAATGTTGCGGCCTGCCTATCGTCAGTTATTGGAAAACATAAAGCACCATCAGCCCGATGCCCGTATCGATGGAATCACCGTCCAAAAAATGGCTGATGTACAAAATGCGGTGGAATTGATAGTAGGTTTTAAAAAAGAAAAAATGTTCGGTACGGTGATGCTGGTGGGAATGGGCGGTATTACGGCCGAGCTCTTTAAAGACCAGCGCCTTGAATTTCCACCGTTGAACGAACGGCTTGCCAGGCAAATGATCGAATCGCTGAAAATTTATCCTTTGCTCAAAGGCTATCGTAATTCGCCACCCAAAAACATTGATAAACTGGTGGAGGTGCTCATCCGGCTTTCATACCTTGCCGCTGATTATCCCGAAATTGAAGAACTGGACATCAACCCGCTGCTGGTTTCCACCAAAGATGTGGTGGCTTTGGATGCCCGGATTGTGATAGACCCCGGTGAATTGGGGAAACAATCGTTGGACTACCGTCATTTGCTCATGCGGCCTTATCCCGAAAGACTGATTAAAAAAGAACGGTTACGCGATGGTACCGGGGTGGTTTTACGCCCCATCAAACCCGAAGACGAGCCCTTGTGGCTCCAAATGCTGGAGAATTGTTCCAAAGAATCCATTTATCACCGGTTCCGGTATGATTTTCATTTCCAGTCGCACGAAATTGCCACCGAATTTTGCTACATCGATTACGACCGCGAAATGGCGATTGTGGCCGAAGTGGAACAAAACGGACGGCGCATGCTTATCGGGGAAGGCCGGCTTTTGGCAGACCCGGATTTGGAAATGGCCGAATATGCCATTATCATTGCCGACGACTGGCAAAGAAAAAACCTGGGCTATCTGCTGACGGAATACTGTTTGCAAATTGCCCGTATTGCCGGTGTAAAACGGGTGGCTGCCGAAACAACTGCCGATAACAAGGGAATGTTGCGTCTTTTTAAAAAACTGGGGTTCACCCTGATATATAACGAAGATGCTACGGTAACCATTTCAAAAGTATTGCGTGGTTGATTGTTTTTGGAATTTTAAAAGAAGAGGAAACGTTGTGGATATTGTAAAAAACTTAAGAAAAGCGGCCGAAGTCATCCGGCATTCCAATTATACGGTGGTGTTTACCGGCGCAGGTATTTCGGTGGACAGCGGCTTACCTACCTTTCGTGGCGAAGGGGGTATCTGGAAAGAAGTGGACCCCAATTATTTTAACATTGATTTTTTTCACAAAAAGCCGGGGCTGACCTGGGAAATTATTAAAAAAGTTTTTTACGAACCTTTAACCAGTGTAAAACCTAACCTGGCACACCATATTTTGTCGGTGATGGGACAACAGGGAGTCATCCAGTCGATTATCACGCAAAACATCGACCATTTGCATCAGGAAGCGGGATGCCGGAAAGTGATTGAATTGCATGGTACTTACCGCCGGCTGGTTTGCACCAAATGTTCCACCGAATACGACTATACTTTTGCTGATTTGAATTATTTACCGCCGACCTGCTTTGTTTGTCGCGGGGTACTCAAACCCGATTTTGTCTTTTTTAACGAAAAACTTTCGCCTGTGGTGAAACGCCAAGCCTTTGATGAGGTGAAAAAAGCCGACGTGTTGCTTGTCATCGGAACAAGAGCTGAGGTTTATCCGGCGAATACCTTGCCGCAACTGGCCAAAGAGCGGGGTGCCACCATCATCGAAATCAACCTGAACCCATCCCCCTTTACCGACCATTACACCGATATTTTTATGAATGTGGGGGCTGTTAAAGGTATGCAGCAACTGTGTAAACTGCTTGCCTGCCAGCAGCATGTTTCGGAAAAAAAAGAATAAACCTGGAACTTTTTAAGTTTTACAAGGCTACATTCTTCCAACCGGGGAACCCAAACAAGTTAATTTTCCATGGGAACAGCCTCTGTCCTTACTTTCTGCTCAAAAGTATCGCGGTCTAATTCTTCGCTGTTGCCGCAGATGGGACAGGAACAATAATACGCGGTTTTCAGCGGGACCACCGGCAAGAAAAACAAATCCAAAAATTGCTGTTGCTTTTGCAAAATCCAATAGCTGTCGTTGTTGCAACGAAAGCAATGTTTTGTTTTGGTACAACGGTATCGTTTTACCCTCGGATGGGTTCCGGCAATAAAAAACATAGAACAAAATTACATGAATTTTTTTCATTCGAAATGACACACAGACGAATGAAGAAATTTTTATGGAAAAGCGAAGCGGTTCCTCCTGTAAAAAAGTCTTCTTGAAAAAAAGTGGAGGGATGTAACAAGGGTGCGCAAGGGGGTGAATGAGAACAGGCTCCGTTATTCAAAACCGTTTAAAAACGACCGTAACGGGATGTGTTTTATTCCCTTGTAGGACGCACCCGTATATTCATCCAGGGTAATAACATATTTCGGATAATTATCTTTTATTTCGAGCAAATTCCCGAACTCTCTTTTTTGTGTTTGTTTGTCAGTTATCCGTAAAGCCACCTGAATGTATATTTTTTCATTGTTTCTTTCTGCAATAAAATCGATTTCTTTTTCGCCGGTTTGTCCCACTAAAATTTTGTACCCGAGAAACTGTAAATGGTTATAAACGGCATTCTCAATCATTTGCCCCAATTCAAAAGGAGAAAATCCGGCAATGGTATTTCGTAAACCTAAATCGGTAAAGTAATATTTTTCGCCCACCTCAAATATTTTTTTGCCCTGAAGATCGGTTCTACTCACCTTGGAAATTAAAAAAGCATTTTTCAGATAATTCAAATAATTTAAAACAGCTGTAACCGAAATTTTAATATTCTGCGATTTTAAAAATTTCACAATATTCCTTGCAGAGAAAATAACCCCTGTCTGTTTTGCCAAAAACAGGACCAATCGTTCTAAGAATTCCACATTCCTGACTTTGAAACGGGCAACAATGTCGCGAAAAAGTATGGCCTGATATATATTTTTGAGATAATCAAAAATGATATCATCGGTAAGCCGGAGGTTTTTCAAATAAGGTAATCCCCCGTATTTCAGAAATAAATCAAGGCTTTCGCGTTGGTCTTCTAAACGATGGAACATTAAAAACTCATTGTATGACAATGGGTAAACGATGCATTCGATATACCGTCCGCTGAGAAACGTGGATAATTCACCCGAAAGCAGGTCGGCATTACTGCCTGTGCAATAGATATCGTAATTCCCTTCGGCGGCAAAACTTTTCAGTGCATTTTCAAAACCTTTGATGTTTTGAATTTCATCAATAAAAAGATAATTCATCCCCTTTGGTAAGGATTTTGTTTTGACATAATCGTATAAATCGCCGGAGGACCTTATCTCTTCAAACTGGTTTAATTCTTTGTTTATGTATATAATATGGCCGTTTTTGTCCTTTTCTTTAATGAAGTCCATGATCTGATACATTAAATAACTTTTCCCCACACGGCGTTGACCTATAAATATTTTAATCAGCTCCTTTCCTATGTAAGGTTTTATCTTGTTTATGTATTTTTCTCGGGGAATATATGACCTGACCATGATTTTTTGTTATTTATAGAATACAATTAATGCAAAGATAGATAATATGTCTTTTATAACAAACAAAAGTATAAAAATATATTTTAATACGGATGCGTCAATTTGTGTAGGCCAAGTAAGTCTATTTCGAATGCGAACAGCTTCGGTCTCAACCTTCCGCTCAAAGGTTTCCAGATATTTATCTTCTACCTGCCCGACTACACTGGGCCAGGCATTGTTGTGTCTTTTTGCGATGGGGGCGGATGCAATACACGGTATGATTTTTGCACTTTTTCAATGGAATATAAAATAGGCATGCCATGAAAAGGATTGTTTTTATGCTGTTGGCGGTTTTCTTTTTTGCCGCATGCAGCAGCCAAAGAAAAACGGCCAGGAAAAACGTCAAAGAAACAGTGCAGATTGCACCGGAAAAAGACACTACCCAATATGAATTGAAGGTTTTCGATCCCGGGTTCGAAACGTTCCTGCATTCGCAACCTTACCCCAAGAACTACTATTCCAACGATTATTACCGCAGTTGGAATATTCAGTATGTATCGGAGTGGAATTACCGCTACCAACATCCCGAAATTTACGGTGATTTTTACGAATCAAGGATTAACTACGATCCGTCGATACATTACGGGCTGGATTTGAATTACAAGCTTTATCAGTACTTCCAGTACATTGCAAAAAAGTACGGCATTGTTTTAATTGCCCGCCGGGGGAAAGAAAAAACCAATCCGAAATATCCGTGACGGTGTTTTTTTATGTGCTTGTAATTTTGTATGACAAATTAAGCCAATATGTTGAGATTCCCCTTCTTGGAGGGTCTGGGGTAGGTTGATTTTCATCCTTCTGCTTATTCTGGTCGGGCACAGGCCTATACGACTATGATGGGTCAGTCTTGTGTGCCGTTTGCTGCCATCGATGGTTCATCGATATAAAAATGCCAACCGCAATACCATGTTGCCGGGTGTTTATCGGGCGGGCAGGCAATGACGCGGGTTTTTATCCGCGGGTCGATGGTTTCGGCAAATGTGGTGTACTCGATAATGCCCCCCGATTTGCAGGGATAATCCTGTAATCCTTTTCGTTTGCGGGCGGCCTGCACACGGCACTCGTTCATGTAAAAGTCGATACTGTTCTCGGTTTCGTTGGCAAACGATTGTACATTGACGGTTCCGTACAGACGATAGGCCATGGCTTTTTTCAAACCGGCGATGCCTGCTTTTTCGGGAAGGTTCAGTATCTTTTTGATACGCAATGCCTCGTAAGGCGAAAAGTGACTCCAGGCGGCATCGTTGCACTTTTTTGCCAAGGTCATCCCTTCGGAAAACTCCACTGCCTGAAACCAAACGCCATCGTTGGCGAGCCAGTTGACGGCCACCGCTTCGCGTAAGGCATCCAATTGTTCGTCGGACATGTCCAGCAGGGCTTTGGGCAAGCCTTCTTCCAGCTCAAATCCGGCGACTTTCGACAATCTTTTCATTTGTATGGCAAAACTTTTCTGCCAGGCCTCTTTCATAATATCAGCAGCCTTTTCTTTGCCGAAAGTTTCCACCACTTCGTGGTACCACATGCCGTAATGCACAAACATGCGTTGCAGGAAATCAAAAGTCAGTTTAATTTTTTCTTTTTTGTCTATGTTTAATTTTTCCATAAAGCGTGTTTCTGATTTGAAAAGCAAAGCTACAAGATATTTTGTCTGCCGCAGGTTTTGGGAGGGGAATTTTGGGTGGTAAATGATTTTTGTACCGCGAAGGCTTTTGTTTTTCATTCCGTAAATGGGCGAATGAATGATTTTTTTGTTAGGGGTTTATTTGCGCCAGGCTCCGAAGGAGTTCCTTCGGAAGATGGAAGCGGCAGCGCCCGGCGGCAGAAGCGGATGGGCAGCAGGCGGCGGACAGCGACCAGCGGAAGCTCGTGCGCCGCCGTAGCGAAACACCGCTTGTGACGGCGGGACTAAAGCGGACAGCCCGCCGCAGGCCCTGCGGGTGAGCCGCCCAAATACAAAGTATATTGTGCTGCCGGAAAACGGGCTACTGCTATTTTTTCTACTTTTGCACATGTACCAAACAAAAGACCATGAATACGTTGTATCCGTTGAAATTTCAACCCATTTTTAAAGATAAGATTTGGGGCGGACGAAAAATAAAAGATGTTTTGGGAATGGATTTCGGAAAATTGCCCAATTGCGGTGAAGCGTGGGTTGTTTCCGGTGTCGAAGGAAACCCTACGTTGGTAAAAAACGGTTTTTTGGCCGGTAACGAACTCAACGAGCTGGTGAGTGTTTACATGGGCGATTTGGTGGGTGATGATGTGTACGAAAAATACGGCGATGCGTTTCCGTTGCTTATCAAATTCATCGATGCCAACGATTGGCTGTCTATTCAGGTGCATCCGGATGATGAGCTGGCGGCCAAACGCAAAATCGGCCGCGGGAAAACCGAAATGTGGTACATTATTGAAGCGGAAAAGGGGGCCGAACTTATCAGTGGGTTCAGTAAAAAAGTGGATAAGGAAAGCTATCAGCAATACCTCAACGAGGGCAGGATTAAAGAGATATTGAATTTTGAAAAGGTGGAAAACGGGGATGTCTTTTTTATTCCTGCGGGGCGGGTGCATGCCCTTGGCCCGGGGATTTTACTGGCCGAAATACAGGAAACTTCGGATACGACCTATCGCATTTACGACTGGGACCGGATTGATGCCAGCGGTATGAAACGTGAGCTGCATACGCGGGAAGCCCTCGATGCCATTGATTTTGAATTGGAAGATGATTATAAAACCCATTACAAGCCGAAAAAAAACGAAACCGTTCCGTTGGTGCAGTGTCCGCAGTTTACCACCAATATGTTAGAATACGACCGTCCGCTGCGTAAAGATTATGAAGAGCTGGATTCGTTTGTCATTTTTCTCGGTGTGGAAGGGAAATCATCACTGAAATGGGAAGGGGGTGAAGAAGAGTTGGCTTTGGGCGAAGCCATTGTGGTGCCCAATGTGATAAACCACATCGAACTCCGGCCGCAGGGCAAAGCCCGTTTGCTGGAAATTTATCTTGTTTGACGAAAGGGAAGCAGAGGTGAAATGTTTTAAAACCGGCCGCAGCGAAACTTTTTATACCCGCTTATACCGTTTGGGATTCAATTTGTTTCCGGCTTACCACTGTTCGGGCGGAAAGGTGGAATTTATTGCCGGCGACTGGCACGAAATTCATGTTTCGGTGAAACTGAAATTGAAAACCCGGAATTATGTGGGGACGGTTTTCGGGGGCAGTTCTTTCGGTGCCCTTGACCCTATGTATATGATCCAGTTGATAAAAATCCTCGGTCCCGGTTACGTGGTGTGGGACAAGGCCGCTACGATAAAATTTATCCGGCCCATCAGCCGGAAGGTGTGTGCCCGGTTTTTGTTGGATGAATCATTGATTGCACGGATTAAAGAGTTGGTGGCGGAAAAAAAGGAAACGGACGTCACGCTTCCGGTGTGGTTCGAAGACAAAGCCGGGAAAAAGTATGTGGAAATGGATAAGGTACTCTACATAGCCGACAAAGGGCATTACA
>CAYYRE010000032.1:0-18176 GCA_964473895.1 uncultured Lentimicrobiaceae bacterium
GGGTTGTACAAAAAAGCACGTGCCGGACTGCTCAGGCAGTTTACCGGCATTGATGCTCCTTTCGAACCACCCGAAAATCCGGATATGGAAGTCCGTACTGACCAGTTGACCGTGGAAGCGACGGTAAAAAAGTGTTTGGATTTTATCTTACCTCAAATTACATTTTCCCAGGAAGAGGGGCTATGACAATTTATCCGGGCTGGTAGAACGCAAACGTGGAAAAGGTTTTAAAATTTTCCGGATCCATCCGCTTCTTCTTTTTCATCAGGCAAAAAATCGGAAGTGATTTTATAGACGACCACAACGGCCACAAAAGTACCGCAAATCCATATCCGGCAGCCGCCGAGGAAATATTTTAACAACGCCAGCAGGACAAGTAAACCGAGTGTTACCGGGCCAAGGTACTTCCTGATTTTTGTATCGTATTTTTCCAACCGTTTCTTTTTTGAAATTTATTCCGGATAATCGGCTGCATAAAAGGCCTCTTCGATGTGCCGGATGACCGTTTTTCCATCTTTTGAAATTATGGCGATGATGTCGAACCGCACATCTCCGTTCCATTCGTTTGTTTCCGCATAGGCTTCGGCCGCCCGGATGAGCCGGCGCGCTTTTTGCGGGGTAACGGCCTCTTCAGGATCGCCGAAATAGTCCGTACTGCGGGTTTTTACTTCCACAATAACCAACGTGTTGTGCTCCCGGGCAATGATGTCTACCTCCGCTTTTTCATATCGCCAATTGGATTCCAAAAGGGTATAGCCTTTCCTTTGCAAAAACCAACGGGCTTGCTTTTCGCCTGCTTTTCCCAATGCATTGTGTTGTGCCATGACGAGGTAAAGAATTTTTCTTTCCAGGATTTTCCTGCATCGGGAAGTTGTTCCGGAATGGTTTGACCTCCTTCGGCTGTTCTCCTGGCTTTAAAAATTATTTTATTTTGCCCATCCTGCGCTTTCGCGCGAAAGCATTAACTTTGCCGAAATTATAGAAAAAAATCGAGATGAGTAAAAAGTTTAAGCGATATACCATTACATCGGCTTTGCCGTATGCCAACGGCCCCATCCATATCGGTCATTTGGCCGGTGTTTATGTTCCGGCCGATATTTATGCCCGGTACCTTCGCTCCAAAGGCGAAGACGTTTTGTTCATCGGCGGTTCCGACGAGCATGGTGTTCCCATCACCATCAAAGCCCGCAAAGAAGGGGTGTCGCCACAGGATATTGTGGACCGGTATCATAACATCATTAAAAAATCGTTTGAAGAATTTGGGATTTCGTTTGACGTTTACTCCCGGACTTCGGCGCCGGTACATCACGAAACGGCTTCCGCTTTTTTTAAAAAACTTTATGACGAAGGGAAATTCATCGAAAAAACCAACGAGCAATATTACGACGAAGCCACCCATACTTTTCTGGCCGACCGGTACATTACGGGGACTTGTCCGCATTGTGGCTACGAAAAAGCGTATGGCGACCAGTGCGAAAGCTGTGGTACTTCGCTGAGTCCTTTGGAACTCATTAATCCCAAATCGGCACTCAGTGGCAATGTGCCGGTATTGCGCGAAACCAAACATTGGTACCTGCCGTTGGATCAATATGAGGACTTTTTGCGCAAATGGATTCTTGAAGGGCATAAAGACGACTGGAAAACCAATGTGTACGGACAGGTGAAATCGTGGATCGACCAGGGATTGAAACCGCGTGCCGTCACCCGTGACCTGGACTGGGGCGTAAAAGTGCCGGTGGAAGGGGCCGAAGGCAAAGTGCTCTACGTATGGTTTGATGCTCCCATCGGGTATATTTCCGCTGCCCGCGAATGGAGCGCCCGTACAGGCAAAGCGTGGGAACCCTATTGGAAATCGCAGGATACCAAACTGGTGCATTTTATCGGAAAAGACAACATCGTGTTTCACTGTATCATTTTTCCGGTGATGCTGAAAGCCGAAGGTAGTTATATTTTGCCCGACAATGTGCCGGCCAACGAGTTTCTGAACCTGGAAAACGATAAGATTTCCACTTCGCGCAACTGGGCTGTCTGGTTGCATGAATATCTTGAAGAATTTCCCGGAAAACAGGATGTTTTACGCTATGTGCTGACGGCCAATGCCCCCGAAACCAAAGACAACGACTTTACCTGGCGTGATTTTCAGGCACGCAACAACAATGAATTGCTGGCCATTTTCGGCAATTTCGTAAACCGTACACTCATACTGACCAAAAAATATTTTGATGGCCAAGTGCCTGCCCGCCATGCGTTGCATGCTATCGACCGGCAAACATTGGACAGCCTGAAAGCCTTTCCCAAAAAAATTGCCCGCAGCATCGAACTTTACCGGTTCCGTGAAGCATTGGGTGAAATGATGAACCTGGCACGCCTTGGTAACAAATACCTCACCGACAATGAGCCGTGGAAAATCTTTAAAACCGATCCCGAAAGGGTGGAAACCATCCTGAATATCTCTTTGCAGATTGCCGCCTCTCTTTCTATTGTGGCGGAACCGTTTTTGCCCTTTTCGGCAAAAAGGCTCAACGAAATGCTCCATATCGAACCCAAAAAGTGGGAAGATGCCGGAAAAGACGACCTCTTGCCGGCGGGCCATGTGTTGGGCAAACCGGCCTTTTTGTTTGAAAAAATTGAAGATGCCGATGTGGAGAAACAGGTACAGAAATTGTTAGACACGAAAAAAGCCAATGAGGCAACTGCTCCGGCCGTTCCGCAAAAGGAAGAAATTACTTACGATGATTTTACTAAAATGGACATCCGTACCGGAACCATTTTGGAAGCGGAAAAAGTGCCCAAGACCAAAAAGCTGCTGCAATTGAAAATTGATACCGGTATCGACCGGCGGACGGTGGTTTCGGGAATTGCCGAACATTACAAACCCGAAGAAATTGTGGGCCGCAAAGTGTGTGTACTGGTGAACCTGGCACCGCGAAAACTGAGGGGCATCACCTCGCAGGGGATGATCCTGATGGCCGAAGATGCCGATGGAAAACTCTGTTTTGTTGCGCCCACCGAAGAAGTCAGGAATGGAAGCGAGGTGAAGTAAATCCGGACTTTTCTATTTTTTGACTATTTGACAGGGAAAAGTATCCTGGGATACGGGATGGCCGGTTTTGAATAGGGGGGTTATAGTATTGAAAACCTACCGGTAACGCTTTTTTTACGAAAAGGGGAAAGCGAGATTGAAATCACGTTGGCGTTCAAATTTTTACCCAAAGAAACTCCTTTTGTTTTTTCAACTTCATTTTGTTTGAAACTCTTTTGGAATCGAATAAAAAACAGCCGTGATTGCCGTTATTTTTATGCAAATATGATTTTTTACCCCTAACCTGTTTTGTATGCCTGTTAAGAAACCGGAAAAGAAGAAAAAGATTTTTGTATTGGATACGTCGGTTATCCTGTACAACCACAATGCCATCAATAACTTTGATGACAACGATGTGGCCATTCCCATCACCGTACTTGAAGAGCTGGACAATTTTAAAAAAGGGAACGATACCAAGAATTTCGAAGCCCGTGAGTTTATCCGTTTCCTCGACCACATTTCGGGCAAGCTGACCATGACCAACTGGCGGCGTCTCAACGGGCCGGAAAAAGGTAAATTCAGGGTGATTATGAACGAACAAAGCCGCCGCGATGCCCGTCATGTTTTCGGCGAAGACAAACCGGACCACCGTATCCTGAATGCTGCGCTGAAACTAAAGGAAGACCATCCCGACCGGAAAGTGGTGCTGGTGAGCAAAGACATCAACCTGCGGCTGAAGGCCAAAGCCATGAACCTGCCGGCCGAAGATTTTGAAACCGGAAAGATTAAAAACATCAGCACCTTATACACCGGAAAAGACAAGCTGACCCATGTTGATGGAAGCGTTATTGACAAACTCTATGCCGAAGGGTTTTGTTCGTTGGAAGCACTGGGTATTGAAAAGCCTTACCCCAACCATTATTTTATCCTGAAGGGGACACGGGCTTCGGCGCTGGCTTATTACAACCCGGTAACCCAACGGGTGGAACGGGTGGAAAAAAAGGCTGTGGCGCGCATCATGCCGCGTAATGCGGAACAGGTTTTTGCACTGCACGCCATTATGAATCCTGAAGTAAAACTGGTGACACTGCAAGGGGTGGCCGGAACGGGAAAGACCCTATTGGCCCTGGCCGGTGCCTGGGAACAACGCCGCCAGTACAAACAAATTTATATGGCGCGCCCCATTGTGCCGTTGAGCAACAAAGACATTGGCTACCTGCCCGGCGATGTCAATTCCAAAATCAACCCTTACATGGAACCACTGTGGGATAACCTGAAATTTATCCAAAACCAATTTGGAGAACAGGATAAAGAGTATCGTCATATTAAAGATGCCATCGACAGCGAAAAACTGATGATTACGCCGCTGGCTTATATCCGCGGCCGCAGTATCTCCAATGTGATTTTTATTGTGGATGAAGCCCAAAACCTGACACCACACGAAATTAAAACCATCATAACCCGCGCCGGCGAAAATACCAAAATCATTTTTACCGGCGATATTTACCAGATTGATACCCCTTACCTCGACTCGCAGTCCAACGGATTATCCGTACTCATCGACCGGTTGAAACAAAATGCCATTTATGCCCATATCCGGCTCGAAAAAGGAGAGCGTTCGGAATTGGCCAACCTTGCTAACGAACTGCTTTAAACCGGAGCCTTAAAATACGTAAGAGTCGCTTTGGTATTTACGGATCAGCCGGTCACGCTGCTTTTTTCGCTTTTTTGCCTTCAACAGGAGGGGGATGGCAATGCCTGCGGAAAGCACACCTCCGGTAACCGTAATCACCCCGATGGATTTGATCATAACATCCGATTCGCTTCCTTGTTGACCGCTGTCTGTTAGTAACATAAAGCTGCCAAAGCTGAGCATTGCACCCGAAAAAACAGCAAACACAATCCCCATGCTCTTGTCGGCAATTCTTTGCCGGTTTCTTTTCAGAATCCGTTGGAGCGAAGCAATACTCTGCGGCGGCAGGGGGCGGGTTGTTTCTGTTAAAATACCCAGTTTTTCGAGCTTGTGCCACTCACAGGGCTTCAGCTGCTGGGATGTGGCCGTTTGAAACATAAAGAAAAGCCCGGTCAGTAAAACAATTCCTTTAAAAAATATGCGCATAAAAAAGAAGTTTTCGGTTTCCTTATTTTTGGACCAGGGCGATGGTGGCATCAAAATCCGCCCCAAGGCAAACGGCAAATTCCGGAAGGGTATCCGGGACGTAATGAATGATTTTAAAGGTTATTTTGTCATCGCTTTGTAAATTTTTCATCGCGGTGCTGTCATCTGTTGTAAAAGATACGATCAGGGAGGTGTTTACCGGAAGGCCGGTTGGGAAAGATTGTATAATGACCACCCGGTCACGGCAAGTATACTTTCCTTTGGTAAATATTCCCTGGTATTGTTCCGTGTTGCTTTTATGACAGCCCGAAATCCCGGCAAAGGAAAGGAGCATTAAAATGAAAATAACTTTTTTCATAAGGACAGGATTTTTCATTAAAGGTTTTTGTTCTCCATCAGTCTTTTTATGGAAAGACGGTCGGCTTTGATAATACCTTTTTCGGTTATGATGCCCGTAATGTATTTGGCAGGAGTAACATCGAAAGCCGGGTTATAAGCCCCGGAACCTGGTGAGCAGACCCTTATTTTTACCAAATTCCCATTATCGTCCGGTCCGGTTTGATACAACACTTCATCCTGCGAGCGTTCCTCAATGGGAATGTCACTGCCCGTTTCGCAGGCTATGTCAAAAGTGGAGGAAGGGGCGGCAATGTAAAAAGGAATACCGAATGTATTGGCCAGGATGGCCCTGCCGAGGGTACCGATTTTGTTGGCCGTATCGCCGTTGGCGGCAATCCGGTCGGCCCCGGTGATAACCAGGTCTATTTTACCTTGGGCCATGAGCGATGCAGCGGCATTATCGGGAATGATTACATGGGGAACGCCTGCATTTTTCAGTTCCCACGCTGTCAGCCGGCCTCCTTGCCCGCGGGGCCGGGTTTCATCAACATATACAAAGACTTTTTTTCCTTCTTCCTGTGCAAGATACACGGGTGCCAGGGCGGTGCCGTAATCCACAAAAGCCAGCCAACCTGCATTGCAATGCGTCAGGACACGGGTTTCATCCCCCATGAGCCGGCTGCCGTGCCGGCCAATGGCTTTTGAAAAGGCGGCATCTTCTTCGGCCACGGCATGGGCTTCTTCCACTGCCTTTTCTACGGATTCCAGTCCGGCACGGTAAACACGCTCTACCGCATAAAACAGATTTTTGGCGGTGGGACGCGTATTTTCAATGTCACTACGGGCTTCCCGGATCATTTTTAAACGGTCTTTACTGCCAATGGTCAAAAAAGCCTGTGCCATGGCGAAACCTGCAGCAGCCCCAATGGCTCCTGCTCCGCGCACCATCATATCCGTAATGGCAATACAGGTATCCCAGTAGGTTTTGCATTCATGGATTTTAAACTGAAAAGGCAATAGATTTTGCTGAATCAGAAATACCGAGGAGCCTTCCATCCAAACGGTCCGGTAGTTTTTGTCGCCGACTTTCATAACGGGTTTTTAAGCAATTGTAAAGTTTCATAAATCATAAGTCCCGTACCGGTTTCAAGGCTTTTTTCATCCACATCAAAACGGGAGGTATGCAATCCCGAAACAATCCCTTTAGCCTCGTTGCGGGTGCCGAGACGGTAAAAACAGGCGGGAACATGCTGGGCAAAACGGGCGAAATCTTCGGCTGTCATGCGGATGTCCAGATCCACCACGTTTTCTTTTCCCAAAAATTCTTCGGCTGCCCGACGGGCCTGTGCCGTTACGTGCGGATTGTTTTTCAAAAACGGATATCCTTTGTCAATGGCCACTTCACACGAGCAACCGTGAGCCTCCGCTACCGACTGGGCAGTTTGGCGGATGAGGGTATGTGCTTTCATTCGCCACTGCTCGTCAAATGTCCGGAAGGTGCCGTGGGCAACTGCTTCCGAAGGGATAATGTTGGTGGCGCCGAGGGCTTCCAGTTTGCCGAATGACAAAACCGACGGCAGGCCGGGAGGGAGCTTTCGGCTGACAATGCTTTGCAGCGAAACCAGGATTTCGGCCAATGCCAGCACGGTGTCGTTCACCTTTTCGGGGATGGCGGCATGACCACCGTGGCCGCGGACAAACAAATGGATTTCATCTGTGGAGGCCATATAGATGCCGCTGCGGAATCCCACTTTTCCGGCATCCAAATCCGGAAAAACATGTTGTCCGAGCATAACGTCCGGTGCCGGGTTTTCCAAAGCCCCTGCTTCTATCATGTGCAGTGCCCCGCCCGGAAACTTTTCCTCGGCCGGCTGAAATAAAAATTTTACCGTACCTTCAAACTGGTCTTTGTGTTCCTGTAAATATTTTAGTGTTCCGAGCAAACAGGTGGTGTGTACATCATGGCCGCATGCATGCATAACCCCTTTGTTTTCGGATATATAGTTCGTTTCGTTTTCTTCCGTAATGGGCAGGGCATCCATATCCGCCCGCAGGCCTACGGTTTTTTTCTGCGGATTTTTTCCTTCGATGGTTCCCGTAATGCCATATCCGCCCACATGGGTTTTATGGGAAATACCCCATCCCAAAAGGGTCCCGGAAATGAATGATGCGGTTTCCTTTTCCTGAAAACTGAGTTCCGGATGGGCATGCAAATGCCGCCGCATTTCAATCAGCCCGGGCAACATAGCCACCACACCGGTTTTTATTTCTTTTATCTCTGTCACTTCGCAGGTGTTTTGAACAAATATACATGAAATTTTTTCATTTGAATTTACACACAGACGAAAGAAAAAATTTTATGGGAAAGCGAAGCGGTTCCCACTGAAAAAAAGATTTTGCTCTTTTTTATGGCAAAATGGTTTTTTTATAGGGGAAGGGTACATAAAAAATTTTATCCGGGACAAAACCACCTGTTACGACAAAATAATAGTTAACCTTAAAAAGCAGCCATTGCTTCATGAAAAAGAAAAAGGCATGCCGTTTAATTTTTTGGGATATTCTTGCTTTTCAAACCAAATTATTTATAAATTTGAGAAATAAAACGGAAGGTTGGATGCTGCGCCGGTAAGGAGTTAAAAAGAGAACCCTTTTTTTAAATTATCTTTTTTGCGGTACTTCCATAAAAAACAAAAAAAGTTTAATATAAAAAACATATGACTTTGCACAAAACCAACGGTTTGCAAAGACAAACCCTCGCCCCTTTCAGTTGCCGCTATACGCCGCAAATCCCGGAATTGTTACTGCGACTGGAAGCTACGATAGTTCTTTCTACTTATCAGGCCGGAAAGCTTGTTTTTCTTTCTCCGAAAGATGAAAACAGTTTGGTGCAACTTCCCCGTTCGTTTGAAAAACCCATGGGAATTGCCGAAGATACCGAAAAAGACAGGCTGGCTTTGGCCTGCAAAGATGAAGTAATTGTTTTTGCCAACTCGAAAGAGCTGGCTATCCATTACCCCAAAGCCCCCCGCCAATACGATGCTTTGTATATGCCGCGATTGACCTATCATACAGGACCGCTCGATATTCATGATTTGAGTTTTGGTGCGGGCGGCGGGTTGTATGCTGTTAACACTTTGTTTTCGTGTATTATTCGGATTGACGAAAATTATAATTTTACCCCATATTGGAAACCTTGGTTTGTTGATGAACTGGTTTCGGAAGACCGTTGCCATTTGAACGGAATGGCCATGGTGAATGGAAAACCGAAATTTGCCACTGCTTTTAACCGGGGAAATCATTTTCAAAGCTGGCGCGAAAACATTACCCAAACCGGTGTTGTTTTCGATATGGAAAACGATGCCGTGGTAGCCGAAGGATTACCCATGCCTCACTCACCCCGTTGGTTTTATAACGACTTGTTCGTCCTTTTGTCGGCTACCGGTGAATTGGTGAAAATCGACCTGCAAACCGGAAAATACGATGTGGTGGTGAAACTGGATGGTTTTGTGCGCGGCATGGCATTGTTTAAAGATTATCTGTTTATCGGACTTTCGAAATTGCGTAAAAATTCATCCACTTTCGGAAAACTTCCCTTTGCGGAAAAAGCAAACCGGGCAGGTGTTGTGGTGGTACATTTGCCTACGGGCAGCATAGCCGGTAAGATAGATTACCTCACTTCACTGGATGAAATTTACGATGTACACATCCTTGCCGGGAAAATACGTCCCAATATCCTGAACACCATGACCCATGATTACAAAACAGGGTTGATGATTCCGGGTGCCACCTTTTGGGCAAAACAAAAAGAAAAATAAATAATTCACCAAAATGATACGTTATGAAACAAAATTTTTACTCAAGGAAAATCAGGCAACTCAAAGGTCTTTCCAAAAAGCTGCAAACACTGCAAAATGCCCCTCCGGATTTGCACTCCCCGAAAAAAGAGGAAGGGTTGTTAAAAAAAATACGGCTGCTGGTAAAAAAACTGCAATCCGTTTTTTCAGGGGGCTATCTCCGGCGGATTTTGGGCCCCGTTGCCTTGTTGGCCGGGCTTGCTATTGCGCAACCAGTGACAGCCCAGTCTTTTGCCAAACCCGTGAAGAACCCGTTCGGGATTCAAATTCACGATTCGTTAAGCGCCCCTGCCTTTGCCGACCTCGACCATGACGGGGATATGGACATGCTGGTGGGAGGGTCTTACGGCCATCTCTATTACTATCAAAACACGGGGGCCGCTTCTCAACCTGCTTTTGCCCCGCCTGTGGATAATCCTTTCGGTCTCGACACCTTAATCAGGGATAGTTTGGCATACGTTGTTTTTCCTGCCTTTGCCGATTTGGACGGCGATGGCGACATGGATTTGTTGCTGGGAAAATCCGATGGTTCTTTTGAATATTTTCAAAACAAAGGCGATGCTTCCAACCCTTCTTTTGCCCCGCCGGTAGCCAATCCTTTCGGCCTGGTACCCCTCCAAAGTACGGATACAAACGAATCGGTTTTTGCCGCTCCTGCTTTTGCCGATTTGGACGGTGATGGCGACCTGGACCTGTTGGTAGGGGCTTATTATGGAAAATTTGAATATTTTGAAAATACCGGGACAAAAACAAATCCGCAATTTGCCGCACCTGTGGAAAATCCGTTTCAGCTGGTTCCGGCCTATTATTTTGCTTTTCCGGCTTTTGCCGATGTGGATAATGATGGCGATATGGATATGCTGGTGGGTGAGTATTACGGGAATTTGGAATATTATCAAAATACCGGTACCAAAACGCAACCTGCATTTGCTTCCCCGGTTAAAGATCCGTTCGGCCTTGATTCCATCCCTTCTATTGTGGTTTTCCCGGCTTTTGCCGACCTTGATGGTGATGGTGATATGGATTTAATGGTGGGCGATATTCGTCAAGAAGGTGACACTCTTGCGCTTTCCCAATTGTTCTATTTTGAAAACACCTTCATCACCGGAGTGCAACCTCCTTTACAGGAGGGTTCGCTAACCCTGTATCCCAATCCTGTTTCGGACAAGCTGACATTGGAGTCGGCAGAAAAGATCCGCAAGGTCGAAATCTTTGATTTATTGGGAAGACGAACAGCTTTGTTTAACCACCCGCTCGACCGGATTCGGCTTTCTTCGTTAAAACCGGGGATTTACCAGGTAAAAATAACCTTTGAAAAAGGAAATTTTGTCGTCCGGAAAATCAGCAAACGGTAAAGCGAAGGAATTACCGTAAAAAAAGCCGGAGAACTATTTTCTCCGGCTTTTTTTCGGCACTCAAAGTTTTTTAATGCAACAGTGATTTTAATGTATCCGTCAGCATCTTGCCACGCAGGTTTTCTGCAACAATTTTTCCATCGGGACCAATGAGTACATTATGGGGTATCGACTGTACGCCGTACAGTTTACCGGCAGCCGAACTCCAAAACTTCAGATCGGATACCTGTGGCCAAACCAATCCATCTTTTTTGATGGCTGCCACCCATTTGTCATGGTCTTTGTCGAACGACACACCGAAAACGGTAAAACCTTTGTCCTTAAATTCGTTATAGGCTTTTACCACATTGGGGTTTTCGGCACGGCACGGCATACACCACGAAGCCCAAAAGTCCACCAGCGTGTATTTATGATTTTTTACCACCGAAGAAAGCGAAACCGGTTTTCCGTTCACATCATCCAGTGTAAAATCCACGAAAGGCTGTCCTACCGCCACCCGTTTCAAGGTAGCCACCCGTTTTTTCAGATATTGGTAATCGGGATTGTTGGCCAGGCTGCTGTCCAGAGAGTGGGTGGCCTGTTCCAATTGGGCCAGCGACAACCCGTAAGAGTTGCTCATGATGATATAAGGCGAAACAACGCTTTTGTTGTGCCGTTTTACATACCCCATCATGTAATTGATCCGGTCTTTTTCTATTTGGTTGTACTGCGCTTCAAGGTCTTTCATGGTCTTTTCATCGTGACGCGAGCGGGCTTGGCTGTATTTTACGCCGAGCATTTTCTCTTTTTCCATAAACCGTTTGGTCGAATCCTGGTAAGCATTAAAGGCATCTTGTGCTTTTGATCCTTTAATGACAGGATGACGCAGGTTCATCAGGTTGGCGTCCACGGTAATATTGCTGTTTTCAACCCATACCGGCAGGTAGGCATTGAATTTTTTAATGGTAAAATAGTACAGCCCGGGTTGGTCCACATGGCCTTTGAATTCACCCTGTCCGTTTTTCAGGATGACAGAGTCTTTTTTGATCCATTTGCCCTCTTCCCTTTTTTGCATAATCACCTTGGTGTCCTGCTTCAGGTCTTTTATGTTCATTTTAACGGTATACTGTTCGCCCTTGGGTGTGTTTTGGCAAGAGGCAAAAAACAGCAATACCAGTGTCAGAAGTCCGGCTGTTTGAATAATTTTCCGCATGATCGATAGAAATTTAATTTTAAAATGTTTAAGGTTTCGTTTGCAAAGCTAATGAAATGGATGAAAAGATGGAGAATTTAACAATTTTTATGACCCGTTTTTTTGTCTGGGCGGGCTTACCCACAGGCTGTCACGGGTCGTCCACTATAGGCCCGTTGCTGGCGGCGGGTTTTGCAAAGGCCGTGCGGGGTCTTCCTGCCGTCAGCCTCCACCGGCCGGCAAAAACTACACCCCATCTGCCGGGCGCTGCCGTTTCCGCCTTCCGTAGGAACTCCTTCGGAGCCTGCCGCATAAGTTCAAAATACAGGTCTGGCCATAAATAAAACAGGATACTAAAATTTCAGCGAATCTTTTTCGGTTGGGTTGTGTCGGGCGTTACGAAAACAGTATAAACACCGGTGGCCGTATCGAAACGGGTGATTGCCTGTCCGATGCGTACCGAATCATAACGGGTAAACGTGCAACATTTGTTTTGTAAAACATTTATGTAAAGATGCAGGGTAAAAAGCGGTTGTTGCTTTACGCTGATGCCGTAATCCACGCTTTGTGTGCTGTCGGTACCCGTAAATTGTAACATAATGAGGTCTTTTTTGTCTTCGCCGATAAACGAAAAATACTTGCCACTGCTGTCCGGCAGGCGGACCACCCGAATATCCGAAGGTAAAAAGGTGCTGTCCCTGAAAAGGTTTTCTCCGGTAACCGAATCCACTACATTAAAAAAGAAAGGCTCCGGCACGCGAAAACAATCCCCGCATTTGGTGCAGCTTTGCCAGGCGAAGGCTGCCCACAGCAGGAAAATGATATAAAAACCTTTTCTTTTCATCCCGATTTATGCAATCCCGTTCGACCGGAGGAAATCCAGCACATTTTTTTCGATTCGCCGGCTGAGCGCCCCGCCTTCTGCCCGCTGGAATTTTTCCCCGGTAATTTGTTCGTACAGCTCAATGTAACGTTCCGAAACCCTTTCCACAAAATCATCGGTCATTTCCGGAACTTTTTGTCCCGGTTCCCCTTTAAATCCGTTTTCCATCAGCCATTCACGTACAAACTCTTTGGAGAGTTGCCGTTGGGGAAGACCTTTTGCAAACCGCTGGGCATAACCCTCCGCATAAAAATAACGCGAGGAGTCGGGTGTGTGTATTTCATCAATCAAAAAGATCCGGCCATCGGCTTTGCCGAATTCATATTTGGTATCCACGAGGATCAGCCCTTTTTCGGCCGCCATTTGCGAACCCCGTTCAAAAAGCAAGCGGGTATATTTTTCCAGCAGTGCATAATCTTTTTCCGAAACCAGACCCTGTCGCAGGATTTCTTCTTTTGAAATATTTTCATCGTGGCCCTCTTCGGCTTTAGTGGTGGGTGTAATGATAGGTTCCGGAAACCGTTGATGTTCTTTCATGCCCCCGGGAACCGGAACACCGCAAATTTGGCGGGCTCCCTTTTGGTAACTGCGCCAGGCACTCCCCGTAAGATACCCGCGGATAATCATTTCCACCGGAAAAGCTTCGCAATACCGTCCAACGGTAACCATCGGGTCGGGAACGGCTGTTTTCCAGTTGGGCACAATGTCGGAAGTGGCATCCAGAAATTTGGCAGCAATCTGATTCAGCACCTGCCCCTTGTAAGGAATGCCGCGGGGCAAAACCACGTCGAATGCCGAAATACGGTCAGTAGCCACCATCACCAGGTAGCGGTTGTCGATGTTGTACACATCGCGCACTTTTCCGTGGTAAACGTTTTTTTGCTTCGGAAACCGGAAATCGGTTCGGGTGAGGGATGGGGTCATGTCAAGTGGGTTTTTTGCATTACGGGGTGTTATTTTTTTGATACGCCTGCACAATACGGGTGACCAGTTTGTTTCTGACAATGTCTTTTTCGTTGAGATAGACAAAATCAATTCCTTTGATGCCTTTTAGAATTTGCTGTGCCTGCAACAGCCCGGAGGTTTTATGCCGGGGCAGATCGATTTGGGTCACATCGCCGGTAATGATAAACTTTGCATTTTTGCCCATACGGGTCAGAAACATTTTCAGCTGGCTTTCCGAGACGTTTTGGGCTTCATCCAAAATGGCAAAAACATTACCGAGTGTCCGGCCGCGCATGTAAGCCAGCGGGGCAATTTCAATGGTTTCGTCTTCCAAATACGACAACAATTTCTGGGTTGGAAGCATATCGCGCAAAGCGTCATAAAGCGGCTGCAGATAGGGATCCAGTTTTTCTTTCATATCTCCCGGCAGAAAGCCGAGGTTTTCGCCGGCTTCCACCGCCGGCCGGGTCAGGATGATACGTTTAACCTCTTTGTTTTTTAGTGCCCTGACCGCCAATGCCACTGCGGTGTATGTTTTTCCGGTGCCTGCCGGGCCAATGGCGAAAAGCAGGTCGTTTTCGCGAAGGCTTTCCACCATTTTTTGCTGATTGGCCGTTTGTGCTTTAATCAGTTTGCCGTGGCGTCCGTAAACCAAAACATCTTCCCGGGCGGTTCCCTTGCGGGTCATGGAATCATCTTCTTGCTCCATAATTTGTTCCACGGCCTTGTCGTTCATTTTTCCGAAACGGTCAAAGTAAACCATCAACAAATCCATCCGTTTTTCAAATACACCGATTTCCGCCGGTTCGCCAATGATTTTGATGAGGTTTCCCCGGACAATAATTTTTAATTTCGGAAAAATGGATTTGATACGGTTCAGGTATTTATCACCGGGGCCGAAAAATTCCACCGGGTTCTCCGTATCAATCTGAATAATACTTTCGCTCATGGGCTGTTTTAAATTTTTCCCGGTTCAAAATTATACAAAATAGTGCCTCCGGCTTGCCCGAATTTACTAATTTTGAAAAAGTTTTTCAGCGATCATCCACCACACGGATAAAACATGGCCATTATTACATTCACCAGCGATTGGGGCGATACCGACTATTACGCGGCAGCGGTGAAAGGACGCATTTTGCAGGAACTTCCCGGTGCAGTTCTCGTTGACATTACCCACAAGATTCCCCGGTTCAACACCCGGGAAGCCGCTTATGTTTTGCGCCATGCTTATCGCCATTTCCCGCAAGGTTCCATTCATATCATCGGTGTGAATACCGAAGAAAGTCTTGATGAACCCCATCTTGTCGTGCAATATGATGGGCATTATTTTATCGGTGCCGATAACGGTGTTTTTTCTCTTATTTTTGAAAAAGACCGGAAACCGGATAAAATTTTTACCCTTGACATATTGCAAGACAGTGACAAATATACTTTTTCAGGATTATTCCGGTTTGCCAAAGCGGCTGTTCTGCTGGCCCGCGGCGAAGCCATCGAAACCTTCGGCGAAGCCATGCCTTCGATAAACCAAAAACTGGATTACGAACCTTCTTATAATGCTTCTGGTATCCGTGGAATGATCATTCATATTGATCCTTATCGCAATGCCATCACCAATATCTCGCGACAACTTTTCGACCGTGTTGTAGGCAAAAAGCCTTTTGTTGTCCGGTTTAAAGATTATGACTGTGAGCACATAGGCGATTGTTATGCCGATGCGGGAGGCGAAGCCAACCTGGTTTGTCTTTTCGGAAGCCACGATCTGCTGGAAATCGCTTTAATGAATGCTCCTGCTTCCTCGTTGATGGGACTTGAAATCAACGATCCTGTTTTTATTGAAATTGTACCCGAAGAGAAATGGGTAATGCGTTAATAAAGTTGTTTAAAGTTTCCCTAAAATATTGTTTATAATGTATTTATTTGCTGATTGATCAGGTTCTTAGCAAATTTTCGTTTTGTAAACTTTAAACAACTTCAATGTTTAAAATTCAACGTGTGATTTGTTTTCTCAAAATATAGGACTCCGTTTGGGTATAAATCCAAAAGAAAAAAGTTCCGAGCACCATTCCCAGCAAAGCCCCTCCAATGACATCTCCGGGATAATGCACTCCGAGATATACCCGGCTGTAAATAACCAACAAAGCCCAGGTCCACATGAGCCATTTAACATAGGGGCGGGTGGTCCGGAAAAAGGCATTGACAAACGCCAGAACAGCAAAACTGTTGGCGGCATGAGACGAAACAAACCCGTATTGGCCGCCACAATATTTTACCATGTGCAATAAACCCTCAAGCGAAGGTTCGTGACAGGGCCGCAAACGCATAAAAACATTTTTAAAAGCATGAACCGAGAGCTGGTCGGATGCGGTGATGGTCAGGGCAATAAAAACCAGCGTTAAAAAGCCAACCCACTTTTTTTCTTTAAAAATCCAGTAAAGCAACAAAGCATAAAACGGTGCCCAGAAAAATTTTCCGCTGAAATCCAGCATTAAAGTGTCCAGGAAAGGGGCATGGTGGCCATTAATGAACAACAAAACGGCCACATCGATGTGTTGTAAAAACTGAAGCATGAGCCGGGCTATTTCTTTTTCTTTTTTTTCTTTTTCCCCGACAATTCCATGGCCTGTTTCATCAGACTGTAATATTCGTCGTTAAACGGGTTTCTTTTGATGAGTGTTTCAAGATAAGTCTGGGCTTTTCTCCCCTTTTTCTTGGCAAGGGCCTCTTTGGCTTTTTTCAGGTAGTAGTTATCACCGTTGCACACATAACCCGGATTTTTCCCCACAAGCGTAATGACCGGGTCCAGCGTATCGGTTACGGTACCCTGCATGGTAAATTGTATAGGTACCGAAAAACGGGTGTATTTATTGTCATGGCATTTGTTCCAATGACCTTTGGTGGATTCCATAAACTTTTGCAGTTCCTGATCCAGGCCATAATGCAAAGGGTTTTTAAACTTGACGTTACGTAAAGTGCCATCGCAATCCACCTGGAAAGACAAAATAACGATACCGATAACGCAATTTTGGCGGGCCATGTCGGTATATTTTACGGTTTGCAAAAACATCCGTTCGAAAGTATAAAACCCGCCCCTGAACCTGTAATCCAGCAGGTCATGGGTTTGCTTATTCCGGGTAATAGCCACATTGGCCGGCTCTTGTGCTTTGATATTTCCGGCTGCAGCCAATACAAAAACCAAAAACAATCCAATCACTTTTTTCTGCATAACCTTTATTTTTTAATGAACGGGTAAAAGTAAGGAAAATATCACGAGATGACATAGCGAAAAACGGCAGTTGCCAGCGAAATAGCAACTGCCGTAAAATCAATAGAAGCGAAAAAAATTACTTTGATGTTAGCTTTTCGAGAGTGTCTTCAATATTTCCCGGTGTTTTAATGATTTTCATAAAAGTACCCATCCCCAGCTCAGGCCAAAACAAAGCAATACGGTATTTTCCGGCAAGAGCGGTTGCTTTGTTTCCCTGAAGGATAATTTCGTAAGGCAGTGCAGCCAAATGACTTACCCCGATGACGGGCAGATAATCGGCTTCCCCTGTTTCGGGATCCAGCATGGCCACGCCGAAAACAGCAACTTTTTTTTCGGGAAAGACCAGTTGATACACTTTACGAGTGTGCCCTTTTCCTGCGCTCAGGTTGGCGGAAATGGTTTGCAGCCCTTCTTCAAAAGAGTCGAATTCGGCCAATTCGTCCGGATCGTCAAAGTAAGGCATCATCATTTTGTAGTGATAATGACCGAGCCGGTCGCGCGCTACTTTTCCACCGAATGGGGTCGGTTGCCCCAAGGTGGAAAAAAGGGAAACAACTTTTTCCGAAGCTTTTTTCAACAACTCTTCCTCTCCGTTCAGCTGTTGGCCCCAATAAGCAATAAATTGATACGCTGGGTTCAGAATACTGAGTGTTGTTTTCCCCTGTGTACGAATGAATCCGGCTCTTAAAACAGCTCCCAAAGCCCCTCTGTCGGGAAATTGTAAACTCAGCTGTTTTAAATGGTTACTTGTAAAACAAACAACCAACAAAGTGTCTTGATTTGCAGGGTGATAACGGCCTATAACCGTGTACCCTGCCTGCGAAAGAAGGCTGTCGACTTCTGCACTCAGCCGGGGGATGGTTTTGTTAAATTGGCCAATCTCGAAAAACGGTTGTATTTCCTGGGCCGAAACAGTAAGACCCGAAAGAAAAAAAATCAGCATAAAGAAACGCAAGGCATTTTTCATAAACAGGATGTTATTTTGATTTATAAAATACGGGTCAAAAATATGATAATTGTTAAAATACTCACAGTATTTGTGAAATTTATAACGGTTACAAATAGTATTACTGTTTTTTCCAATGGTGATATGCCCGGTTTAAAAAATTCCGGTCTACTGCTGATGTGTTAAAATAAATGAACCACGCATGACCGGCCATCCTGGCACACCTGCCCGAATGTACCCTTCACTACGGGCAGGTCTGTCTGCCTGCATTAGCCAG
>CAYYRE010000032.1:18276-22981 GCA_964473895.1 uncultured Lentimicrobiaceae bacterium
AAGTAAAGCTATCGCTAAAGTCGGTATTCTATATTCAAATCCGAAAATCGAATATAGCTTGTAATATGGTGAACTGTAACCGTTTATCTCTATTTTTAAAATATTAACGCAACGCCGGTAATTCCGCTTAATAAAGTACATTCATACGGTTGGCATCTTGTTTGATAAAGATAAAAAGCAGGATGGTAAACGACCACAAAGAGGATCCGCCGTAGCTAAAAAACGGCAAGGGAATGCCAACCACCGGAAAAAGGCCGATGGTCATGGCCAGGTTAACGGTAAAATGAAAAAACAAAATGGAGGCCACACCGTAACCGTAAACACGGCTAAAAGTTGATCGTTGCCTTTCGGCCAACGTAATGATACGGATGAGTAGTCCTACAAACAGTCCAATAAGCAATGCCGACCCTAAAAATCCCCGTTCTTCCCCCACGGTACAAAAAATAAAATCGGTGCTTTGTTCGGGAACAAAATGATTGTGTGTCAGCATACCTTTCAGATAGCCTTTTCCTGTAAGTCCGCCCGAACCAATGGCAATTTTTGCCTGGTTCACATTATACCCTGCACCGTGCGGGTCTTCTTTCATCCCAAGCATAACCTGTATCCGGATACGCTGGTGAGGTTCCAAAACATGCTGAAAGGCATAATCTACCAGCGAAACAAAAGCAATTGAAAACAAAACCCCCGCGAGCCACAATTTCCATTGTCTTCGGAAACCTTTAAAAATAGCCAATAGCAACAATGCGACACCGAAGACTCCCAAGCCAACATACAATTCGCCAAATTTAATGGTAACGATAAACAATGTTCCCAAGAAGATTCCTAACGCCAATATCCATCCCGGAAGACCTTCCCTGTACAGCACAAGAATGAAGGAAACATAAACCAGTGCCGATCCGGTATCGTTTTGCAATAAAATCAACAGGGCGGGAAAAAAGATGATGGTGGCGGCCACAATACGAGTTTTGAACAGACGCATGTCGGTTTGCAGCTTACTCAAATATTTGGCCAGGGCCAGTGCGGTGGCAAATTTGGCAAACTCGGCCGGTTGCAGTGCAAAACCCCCGATTTGAAACCATGAACGGGAACCAGCCACGGTTTTTCCGAACAAAAGGACGCCAATCAAACTGAGAAGAACCAGGAAATAAAAAACATAGGCAAAAGAGGAAAAGAATTTGGCATCGATAACCAAAATAATAAATGCAAGAAACAGGGCCATCGCAATCCACAACAATTGTTTCCCATAGCGTTCCGAAAAATCAAAAATACTGTGATGGGTTCCTGTTTCCGAAGCTGAGTAGATACTCATCCAGCCGTATGCCACAAGAGCGAGATAGAGCAGCACGGTGATCCAGTCAATTTTACCCCAGAAATTTTCCCGTTTTCTCATGGTTTCTTTCCCTTTTTCGTGTTGTGAATCAAGTCGCCCTCCACGATTCTTCTTTCCAGCCGGGGACGGTGGGTTTTTCCGCGCAGGTAATGCTCCATCATAAGGCTGGCAATGGGAGCGGCCCACGTAGAACCGAAACCGGCATTTTCAACCACAACGGCAATGGCAATTTTCGGATGTTCCACCGGAGCAAAAGCCATAAATATGGAATGGTCTTTCCCGTGCGGGTTTTGTACCGTTCCGGTTTTACCTGCCTGGGGAATACTGTCCATTTGATAAAACCGTGCCGTTCCTTCCGGGCCCGAAAAAACTTCTTCCATGGCTTTCTTAGCCACACGAAAATAGACCGGGTTGATGGCCACATAATTCCGTTGGGTATATTTTTGCGACAGGGTATCTATGCCCGACATCCCGATCAGAAAATGGGGCTTTACATAAAATCCGCTGTTGGCAATGATGGCGGCAAGATTGGCCAGCTGTACCGGCGTAACGAGAATCTCTCCCTGGCCGATACTCAACGAACGAACGGTCAGTGCGTTCCAGCTTCCGCGATAAACTTTGTTGTAATAGGCCCTTGTGGGAATGTTCCCCGGTTTTTCAAAAGGAATGTCCGTTTTGAAACGATGGCCGAAGCCGAAACTGATCACCTTTTTGTACCAGGCATCGTAGGCATCATGTACGTTGGCGTAATGGGGATTGTCGAGTATGGCACGGAATGTTTTCCAAAAATAGGAATTACACGAAAGCTCGATGGCCAGTTTCATATTCAGCGGTGATACATGATTGTGTGAACAGGCAATGGGTTTGGAAGCTGTCCCTTGGCAGGTGAACATGGTATTGGGGGTTACCACATGTTCCTGTAATCCTATGAGTGCCTGAACCAGTTTAAACGTCGATCCGGGCGGATAGGTTCCCGAAGAAGCCCGGTTCATTAACGGTTTTAATGTATCATGCAGTAGTTTTACATAATTTTCCGAACGTTTTCGTCCCACAAGCAAGTTGGGATCGTACTCCGGACTACTGATAAATGCCAGTATTTCACCTGTTTCAGGTACAAGAGCCACAATGCTGCCCTTTTTGTTTTGCATGAGTTTTTGCCCGTAAGCCTGCAGGTCTTTGTCAAGGCTCAACGTCAGATCGGCACCCGGAACAGCCAGGGTGTCGAATTTTCCGTTTTGAAAACTGCCGGTCACGTTATTATGTACATCCACTTCTACCAGCCGCGATCCCTTCCGCCCCCGCAGTTCTTTTTCGTAAAACCATTCAATGCCTGCCTTTCCAATGTAATCGCCCTGGTGATAATAAGGGTCCCGGCGGATGTCACGCGGACTCACCTCCCCCACACTGCCCAGCACATGGGCGGCTATGGGCTGTGGATAATGACGCAATGTTCTCGTTTGAAAATAAAATCCGGGAAATTCATACATCACCTCTTCGATGGGCCCTTTTTCTTTTTTCGAAAGCTGTTTTAAAAAAACCGATGGTTTATAATAAGAGTAACGGCGCGCTTTCCGGAGCTGTTGGATAAAAAACTTTTTATCAATTTGCAATAGCCGGCAAAACTTTAAAGTATCCATTTTTTTTACTTGCCGCGGGATAACCATCAGATCGTACACGGCATCGTTGTACACCAACAACCGGTGATGGCGGTCGAAAATACGTCCCCGTGCCGGGTATTCCACCACTCGGCGCAATGCAATGTCGCGGGCTGAAAGCCGGTACTGATCCGTAAAAACCTGTAAGTAAAAAAGACGCACAAGAAAAACCAGACCGATAAATATGAAACCGGCCATGATAATATATTTCCGCGTTGAATAATCCTTTCTATACATGAAACCCGCACACAATTGTCATGAAAACCCAACGCAAAGGTAGGGCAAAAACGAGGCGAATCGACGTTTTTCCATCCGGCGAAACAAATATTTTTCCGGATCGCCCATGTGTTGAAATACGCAAAACACGTACAAGCCCGTTCTTCTCTTTTTCGTAATTTTGTCCTCCAACAGGATTCTGAAAATTAAAAACTTATTGTCATGGAAAGAGACCAAAAGATATTCGACCTGATCAAACAGGAAAAAGAACGCCAAATGCAGGGTATCGAGCTGATTGCCTCCGAAAATTTTGTGAGTGAACAGGTATTGGAAGCCATGGGGTCGGTTATGACCAACAAATATGCCGAAGGTTATCCCGGAAAACGGTATTACGGCGGATGTGAAATAGTGGACCAGTCGGAACAACTCGCCATAGACCGTGCACGCGAACTGTTCAATGCCGAATATGCCAACGTGCAACCCCATTCGGGAGCCCAGGCCAACATGGCCGTTTTAATGGCCTGCCTGAAACCCGGCGACACTTTCATGGGGCTTGACCTGTCGCACGGCGGTCACCTGTCTCACGGTTCCCATGTGAATTCCTCCGGCATTTTATATCGCCCGGTGGCTTATCATGTCAAAGAAGAAACGGGGATGGTGGATTACGATGAAATGGAAACCATTGCCAGGAAAGAAAAACCCAAATTGATCATTGCCGGGGCCTCGGCCTATTCGCGCGACTGGGACTACGAACGCATGCGTGCCATTGCCGATACGGTGGGCGCCATCTTGATGGCTGATATTGCCCATCCGGCCGGCATTATTGCCAAAGGATTGCTCAACGATCCCATCGAACATTGTCATATTGTAACCACCACTACCCACAAAACCTTGCGCGGCCCGCGGGGTGGCATGATCCTTATGGGCGAAGACTTTGAAAACCCGTGGGGATTGAAAACACCCAAAGGGGTTACCAAAATGATGTCTGCCGTACTCAATTCGGCGGTCTTTCCCGGAATTCAGGGAGGCCCGTTGGAACATGTGATTGCCGCCAAAGCCGTGGCCTTCGGCGAAGCGCTTACCGACAGCTATTTCGAATACATCATGCAAGTGAAAAAAAATGCACAGGTGATGGCCAAGGCTTTTATTGACCGGGGGTATAACGTCATCTCCGGAGGAACCGACAACCATTTGATGCTCATCGACCTGCGGACCAAATTTCCCGATATCACCGGTAAAGTGGTGGAAAAAACTTTGGTGAAAGCCGATATTACCGTCAACAAAAACATGGTGCCTTTCGACAGCCGTTCACCTTTCCAAACCAGCGGATTGCGCGTAGGAACCCCTGCCATTACCACCCGCGGCCTGAAAGAAGAACATATGGAACCGATTGTGGAAATGATCGATGAGGTTATTTCAAACATAGATAATTTAGCGGTGGTTGCCGATGTGAAAAAACGGGTGAACAAAATGATGGCGGATTTTCCGCTGTTTGCCTACTAAA
>CAYYRE010000033.1:0-22887 GCA_964473895.1 uncultured Lentimicrobiaceae bacterium
CCGGCAAAGGGAGCAAAACTTCGGCAAAAAGGGTGGTTCTTTCCATAAAACAAATTTACATTAAAAATAGTCGTTAAAACTTGTTAAAAACAATTTTCCCAAAATTCGGCTTCACAGACATAGCGGATTTTTGATAGTTTTGCACAAACTTTAAATATCCTCCACGGCCATGGAAAATGAAAAATTTTTGGGCGAAGGGCTCACCTATGATGATGTGCTCCTGGTCCCTGCCCACTCGTCGGTACTGCCCCGTGAAACCGACCTGACCACCCGATTTTCGCGAAATATTGAAATGAAAATACCCATTGTGTCGGCTGCCATGGATACGGTCACCGAATCGAAAATGGCCATTGCCATGGCGCAGGAAGGGGGTATCGGGGTTATCCATAAAAACATGTCCATCGAAAAGCAGGCCATCGAAGTCAAAAAAGTAAAACGTGCTGAAAACGGCATGATCCTCGACCCGGTAACCCTCAGTGCCAATGCCCGGGTCATCGATGCCCTGAACATGATGCGCGAGTACAGCATTGGCGGTATTCCGGTGGTTGACAAAAACAACAAGCTGGTGGGCATTGTGACCAATCGCGACCTTCGCTTTGAGAAATCCATGGACAAACCCATCCGGGAAGTTATGACCAGCGAAAACCTGATCACCACCACCGAATTTACTAATTTTGAAGAAGCCGCCCAAATCCTGCAGAAATTCAAGATTGAAAAACTGCCGGTGGTAAACAACGACTATCATCTTGTGGGGCTTATCACCTACAAAGACATCATTAAAATCAAGGCCCATCCCAACAGTTGCAAAGACAATAAAGGCCGTCTGCGGGTAGCGGCAGCCGTAGGCATTGCCTCTGACACCATGCAGCGGGTAACCGCCCTGGTGGAGGCAGGCGTTGACGCCATTGTGGTGGACACGGCCCACGGGCATTCGGAAGGCGTTATCCAAATGGCCAAACAAGTCAAAAAAAGATATCCTGAAATCGACCTTGTGGTCGGTAATGTGGCCACACGCGAAGCAGCGCTGGATTTGTTGGCAGCCGGAGCCGATGCCATCAAGGTAGGCATTGGCCCGGGTTCTATCTGTACCACAAGAATCGTTGCCGGTGTGGGCGTCCCCCAACTGACGGCTGTTTACAATGTATCGCAGGCACTCAAAGGTTCCGGGGTACCGGTGATTGCCGATGGCGGTATCCGGTACACCGGTGACATTGTGAAAGCCATAGCTGCCGGGGCCGACAGCATCATGGCCGGTTCGCTGTTTGCCGGGGTGGACGAATCACCCGGGGAAGCCATTATTTTTGATGGCCGGAAATACAAATCGTACCGTGGTATGGGGTCGGTGGAAGCCATGCAACAAGGTTCCAAAGACCGCTATTTCCAGGATGCCGAAGACGACATTAAAAAGCTGGTGCCGGAAGGTATTGTGGGTCGTGTTCCTTACAAAGGGACGCTGTCGGAAGTGATCCTGCAAATGGTGGGCGGATTGCGTGCCGGCATGGGTTACACCGGATCGCGCAACATTAGCGCATTGCAAAAAGCCAAATTCATACAAATTACAGCCGCCGGTGTGGCCGAAAGCCACCCGCACGACATCACCATTACACGCGAAGCACCCAATTACAGTAGAAAAGGATAACATAAACCGGAAAATTATGAGGAAAATTTTGTTTTTTACGGCTTTTGTCCTGGCATCGTTGGTTACTTTCGGCCAGAAAAGCCTGTTAAAAAAAGACCTGCTGAACATTGCAGGACAAAAGATCACCGCCGGTGAGTTTTTAAAAGTGTACGAAAAAAACGGAACGGAAGGGGAAGACACTACCAGTTTAAAAGATTATCTGCAACTGTACATCAATTTCCGGCTGAAAGTTCTTGAGGCCGAAAACAGAAAAATGGATACGATGCCTGCTTTTAAAAGGGAATTGAAAAGTTACCGGAAACAGTTGGCCCGTCCTTATTTTGTGGATGAACGGGTCACTGATTCGCTGGTAAAACAGGCCTACCATCGCATGCAGTATGACATTCGGGCCAGTCACATCCTTATCCGTGTATCACCCGATGCCCCGCCGGCCGACACGTTGAAAGCCTGGAATAAAATTGTCAACATCCGAAAAGAGATTTTGCACGGCATGGATTTTGGGAAAGCAGCCGTAAAATACTCGGAAGATCCCTCTGCAAGAGATCAAAAACCCATTCCAGGCCGCCGTCGCGGACACAGGGGAAACCACGGCGACCTCGGCTATTTTTCCGTTTTCAATATGGTTTATCCGTTTGAAGAAGCTGCTTACAATACGCCTGTTGACAGTGTTTCGCCACCGGTTCGTACCCGCTTCGGATATCATCTTATAAAAGTGACCGACAAAAGGCCGGCCATGGGCGTGGCAGAAGTGGAACATATTTTTGTGGCTTTGAAACCGGGCTATTCAAAAGCCGACTCGGCAGCCAAAGCAGAGAAAATACAAAATATCTATAAAAAAATCAAAGAAGGCATGCCTTTTGAAGAGGCTGCCAAAAAATATTCGGAAGACCGCGGTTCATCCAACCGGGGCGGCCGCCTCCCCAAGTTCACTTCTGCCCGTATCGTCCCGCAGTTTGTGGAACAAATCGACCGGCTGAAACCCGGTGAAATCTCCAAACCTTTCCAAACCATTTACGGTTTTCATATCATCAAATTACTCGACCGGAAACAACCGGGCAGTTTTGCCAAAGAAGCGCCCCAATTGAAAGAAAAAGTAGCCCGTGACCAACGCGGTAAAAAAAGTAAAGAGGCTGTATTGGCCAAAATCAAGAAAGACAACGACCTGCGTATATTTCAGGACGCCAAAAACGCCCTTTTCGAAGCCATTGACAGCACGGTCTTGAGTGGAAAGTTTAATGCCGACAGCCTGTCGGGGTCCTGGAACCACGCCCTTATGGAAATCGGGAAAACCCATCCCGATGTGTATATACAAAAAGACTTTGCAAAGTATGTACAACAACATCAGCATGAAAGAAATTATACGGATAAGTCGGTTATGCTGAACCGTTTGTTCCGCCGGTTTGTGAACGACAACTGCCTGAAATACGAAAACGAGCATTTGGAAGAACTTTATCCGGATTTTAAAGCGCTCATGCAAGAGTACCACGATGGCATCCTGCTTTTTAACCTGATGGACAAAATGGTTTGGACCAAAGCCATGCAGGACACGCTGGGGCTGAAGCAATACTATGCGGCCCACCGTCAAAAGTACACCCATGGTACGGAAGCCCGCGCCATGCTTTTCAGCTGTCCGAAAAACAAACTTCCCATTTTGGATTCTCTGTTGCAACAGTATAAAGACAATGAAGACAGTTTGTTTAAAGAAATCCGTCAGGGAAAAATCCGTCTGCAGGGTTTAACAGCCGACAGCGGGACTTTCCAAAAAGGCGACAACCGGGTGCTGGACAGTATTCCCTGGAAAAAAGGCCTGTCGCATCCCATCGTTTCGGAGGTGGAAAACAAAGCCACTGTTGTTTTTATCCGGAAAGTGGTGCCGCCGGGAATCATGACATTTGATGCAGCACGCGGTTTGGTAGTTTCCGATTATCAGGATGTTCTGGAAAAAGAATGGGTACAACAATTAAGGAAGAAATATCCCGTTAAAATAAACGAAAAAGTATTGCACAAACTCATCAAATATTATAACCATAACAAATCATAATGCCTGTATCTGCGGTCACATCTTTTTTCAGACGTTCTTCTACCCGCCTCCTGCTGCTACTTTTTATTGCAGGAGTGGTCATCGCCACCGGATGCAGACAAAAGAAGCACCCCGGAGATGCCCCGCTGGCACGGGTGGGTTCCAATTACTTGTATGTAAATGACCTGAAAGGGCTCATCCCGAAAAATGCCACGCCGCACGACAGTTTGCTCTTTTGCCAGAGTTACATCAACAAATGGGTGCATACACAGCTATTGTTGCAACAAGCAGAAAAAAACCTGCCGGAAGAAAAACTGAATTTTAAAAAACGGCTGGAAGAGTACCGCAACTCTCTGATTATTTACCAGTACGAAACAGAGTATGTATTACAGCATATGGACACCGTTGTTACAGAGAAAGAAATAAATGATTATTACAATAGCCATTTAAAAGACTTCCAACTAAAGGAAAATATCGTAAAGGTCATTTATGCCATCATTGACCGAAAAAGAGAAGATGCGCCCCAACTGGAGAAAATTTTCAGAGGAATGTTTCGCTTGCCCGACAGCATTTTGCTGGATTCTTTGGAAAATTACGGACCGGTAATGGCACAAAACTTTTCTACCGACACCAACAACTGGATACCGTTCAACCAGTTACTGAAAGTCATCCCCATCGAAACCTATAACCAAAGTATCTACCTGAAAAATCACCGGATCATACATTTGAAAGACCAGGAAAGGTTATACTTTGTTAAATTTGTCAACTTTAAAATTAAAGATGAAATATCGCCGGAAGAGCTGGAAGCCCGCTTTATCCGCGAGATCATTTTAAACAAACGGAAAACCGAAATGATCCGTCAGTTGAGAACAGAAATTTTTAAACACGCATTAAAACAAAAAGATTTTGAAATTTATTAATATGAAACGCGTCCGACAACAAATCACACAAATCCATCTGACAACAAAACTATGGGCGGCCATGGGCTTTGTTTTGTTCTTTGCAGGCATTATTCCGGTGTCGGCGCAGGAAAGCGATTCCACCAGTCTCCCCAAGGGGAAAGTACTTGATGAAGTGGTAGCCGTCGTAGGAGATAAGCTGATATTGCAATCCGACATTGAAAACCAGTATATGAATTACCGGATGCAGGGAGCTATTGAGGGGACAGAAGAAGACATGAAATGTGAAATACTGGAGAGCCTGCTCTATCAGCGGCTGATGGTTGCCCAATCGGAAGTGGACAGTATCACTGTTGATGAGGCACAGGTCAATGCCGAGCTGGAAAGACGGCTTTCGGGATTTATCAATCAGTTTGGCAGCCAGGAAAAACTGGAAAAGTACTATGGAAAGTCCATTTCCGAGATTAAATCGGAAATCCATGACATTGTTAAAGATCAGATGCTGGCGCAACAGGTACAACAAAAGATCATCAGCGACATAACCGTAACCCCTTCGGAAATCAGGGAATATTTTAATTCGCTGCCCAAAGACAGTATTCCCATGATCAAAACGGAATACGTCATTCGGCAGATTGTCCGGAAACCGCCCGTTAACTTAGAGGAAAAATTGCGTGTCAAAAAGGAGTTGTTGAAACTGCGACAGCGCATACTGAACGGCGAAAGCTTTGCCACTCTGGCCATTTTATATTCACAGGACCCGGGATCGGCCAAAAACGGCGGTGAGTTGGGGTTTTACGGTCGCGGCCAGCTTTACCCGGCTTTTGAGGCAGCCGCCTATAAACTGAAACCCGGCGAAATATCCGGTGTGGTGGAAACCAAAGCCGGCTATCATATCATCCAAATGATTGCCCGCAAAGGCGATTACATTAACGTACGGCACATTCTGCTTATTCCGAAAGTTTCGCCCCAGGATTTGCAAAAGGCCAAAATGAAATTAGATTCCATTGCCAAAGAAATCCGTTCTGATTCCATTACCTTTGACAAAGCCGTTGAAAAATACTCGCAAGGCCAAAACAGAAACAACGGCGGGTATCTGCTCAATCCGCAAACAGGGAGTACCGAATTTGAGGGCGAGCAGCTGGATCCGCAGGTTTCTTTTATTGTGAACAAAATGAAACCGGGGGAACTCTCCAATCCGGTTCCCTTTAAAACCGAAGACGGTAAAGATGCCTACCGGCTGCTTTTGCTCGAGAAGAAAATCCCTCCGCACAAAGCCAATCTCAAGCAGGATTATCCCAAAATTGAACAATGGGCATTGCAAGCCAAGCAACGAAAAGCCATCGACGATTGGATCAACGAAAAGGCACAACAAACCTACATTCGCATTAATCCGGAATACCTCACCTGTCATTTCAGACACCACTGGCTTCCGGCAAAGAAAAAAAGATAGCTTATCTTTTCAGAAAACGGCAAACGGCTTCCATAATTTTGTGAGGATGGTCGAAATGCGGGTGATGGCTGCATGGTGCCAAAACATGGATTTCCTTAGGCCCTTGGACGTATTGCCGAATGTTCTCCACCTGTTTTAGGCTGGTATATTGATCATTGCGACCGTGAAAAGCCAGTACCGGCACCGCAATGGATTTCAGCGCTTCTTTAATGTTCCAGCTTTGAAAAAACGGGGCGGTCCACGTATCACACCAGTCGTAAAACACTTCATCACAGCGGTCGCCATGGTATTTGCGGAGCGCCTGTTTGAGTTTGGCATCCGGTTTTTCGTATTGCCTCCTCACCGCTTCAATCCCAGGCGTAATACAGGGTTCTTCCTCTGTATTGGCCGACAGGGTTATCACACCAAGCAAACCCTCGGGATGCGATGCGGCATGAATCAAAGCAAGCGAACCACCTTCACTGTGACCGAGTAAAAAATAATTTTTTACAGACAACGCCTCCAAGAGCCTGTGCAACCATTTTTCTTCTTTTTGCAGGTAATCCAACCCCCTTTTACCTGTCCGGGGGGATGATTTTCCATATCCGAGACGGTCGTAAAGCAAAACCGGCATCTGGCATTTCTCCAAAAAAACAGCAGGAAAATCTTTCCACTGCCCTACCGATCCAAGACCTTCGTGCAAAAAAACAACCACCGGATCTCCCGAACCCCGGGTCATGCCTTTGGGCAACATTTCACGTACAAAGAATTGTTTGTCCTGTATGGAAACCATACGATCGTTGTAATAAAAGGATTTTATGGTATCGCCAGAGGTCCGGCTCTCCCTATTTTGGCTCCTATAACCCATAACTCCAACTAACGGTTTACATTACCCTTTATCTTTCACAAACAAAATCAAAACAGAGGCCAGGAACATGGAAATTCCACCGATAATCAGGGCATAAATGGCTTCGCTGTGAAAAAACTTTTCGAGAAAGAAACCGAGGATAGCAGCCGCCACAATTTGAGGAATGACAATAAAGTAATTAAAGATTCCCATATAGATTCCCATTTTATCATGGGGTAAGGCATTGGTGAGGATGGCATAAGGAATGGACAAAATACTGGCCCAAGCCATTCCCACACCCAGCATGGAAACAAGCAGTCCGTACTGATTATGAATAAAATAGATAGAAAAAAGGCCCAATCCTCCAAGCAGTAACGATATGGAATGGGCTGTTTTACGACTCGTGGCTTTGGCCAAAGGGGTAAGCCCCCAGGCCACCACTGCTGCAAACCCGTTGTAAACGGCAAACAGAATGGAGACCCAGTCGGCACCGTTGTTATAAGCTGCCGAAGTAGTATCCGTGGTATGAAAAACGTATTCAGTAACCGCCGGCGTGGTGTAAATCCACATGGCAAACAGGGCAAACCAACTGAAAAATTGTACAAAGGCCAGTTGCAACATGGTTTTGGGCATACTGAACATATCGTTCATAATCTCCACAAGGGCTGCCTGGTTTTTTCCTTTGAGCTGCATGGTCCCCGACAAAATCATCAGGATGCCCAGGGCCACCAGACCGAAAGAAAGAACATAAAGGTCTTTGGTAAGTTTTGCTTCGTAAAACCAAAAAGTGAGCAGGGC
Organism: uncultured Lentimicrobiaceae bacterium; assembly: GCA_964473895.1. Taxonomy (GTDB): domain Bacteria; phylum Bacteroidota; class Bacteroidia; order Bacteroidales; family F082; genus Sulfidibacterium. The sequence goes on from CAYYRE010000033.1 coordinate 7,633, forward strand.
ACCGAGGATGAGCCAAAGAATACCGTTCCGCGTTTGTTTTTTCCCTTTTTCATGATGGTCGACGTGCAAGTTTGTACGCGTTACGGGTGTTTTTTTCCGGGCTTCTTCTTCCGCATCAAAGGCAGCCAATTGTTCGGGAGGATACTCTTTGGTGGTCAGAATGGTCCACAACACCGCTGTAAAATACACAGCGCCCCCAATATAGAAAGACCATTTTACAGATGGCGGGATCACTCCTTCGGGTGCCGTATTGCTGATATCCAGCCAATTGGTCATAACCCAAGGCAAAACGCTGGCAATAACTGCTCCGGTTCCGATAAAAAAACTTTGCATGGCAAAACCCTGGGTACGTTGTTCTTCGGGAAGCATATCCCCCACAAAGGCCCGAAAAGGTTCCATGGAAATGTTGATAGAAGCATCAAGAATCCACAACATTCCGGCCGCCATCCACAGCACATGCGAATTGGGCATAATGAGCAGGGCCAGCGAGGCAAGCAATGCGCCCGTAAGAAAATAGGGCCGGCGCCGGCCCAGCTTGTTCCATGTCTTATCGCTGTAGTGTCCTATGATGGGTTGTACAATCAATCCGGTAACCGGTGCAGCCACCCAAAGAATGGAAAGGTTGCCTATGTCGGCACCGAGGGTCTGGAATATCCGGCTCACATTGGCGTTTTGCAAAGCAAAACCGAATTGTATCCCGAAAAACCCCACACTCATGTTCCAAATCTGCCAAAAGCTGAGATGCGGTTTTCTTGCCATAAATCATTTTTTTAAAGGCCCGAAATTACGGCAATTCCGCCAAACGGCCAAAGTATTTTCATGGAACAACCGAAGAAATAAACAGCATTGTTTTCTTTTTATCCGCCACCGAAGTCAGAAAAGGTATTCAATCGTTTGCAGGTTTACGGAAACAAAAAACCATTCCCGGTTTTCCGGAAATGGTCCAAAGCTTCAAAAAGCTACCCTTGCATTATTTTTTTCCGTGTCCGAAAAGCGGTAAAAAGTTTTCCGGATGTTCAGGGTCCATAAGCAAAAACATCAATTCTCCTTTTTGTTTCATCAAATGAGTTGCCGGTCCCTGTTTCCGGCCATACTGTTTCATTTGCTGCTGTACCATGTGTTCTACCACAATTTTCCGGATATCGGTACGCCACTGCGGCATTTTTTCTTTTATGGGTGCCATGGCTTTTTGTAATGCACTGTAATGGTCCAGCATAATTTTCCGGACGGCGATACGGTCTTTGTCCATTTGTTGCTGCATAACCATGCGAGCAGAATCACCGGGGCGGTTGCCCGATTGCCTCATTGACATCATTTTTTCGCGTTGGGCTTTCATGTCTGCCCTGGCCGCGTCAAGAATTTTCCTTTCTTTTTTTGACAACACATGGTCAAATGCCTCACGTTGGGCCCGTATTACCGGGAGGATATTTTTTTCTCTGTATTCCATAATTTTCGCTCTGACAGCCGGATTTCGCATGGCCATCATAAAAGGACGTTGCGGATGGATGCCCCCGGAGCCGGCAGACTTTCTGCCCATAGACTTTTCCTGCATCTTTTTCCGGGCATGCATCATCATTTTACCCATGTTTTGCGTTTCCATCAACAGTCCGAAAGCAGGATCGGCAAGACGTTCCATAAAAGGGTGCCCGTTTTTTCCTTTCATATTTTGACTCCTGCCCATGGGTTTGCCGCCATTCAGCGCTTGCATCCGGGCTTTCCACTTGGCCATTTCGGTTTGCATGGCCCTCCGGTAAGCTTCCGCCGCTGCGGGATGCGCCTGTACCAACTGACGTGCTTTGGCTACAATGGCATTCCATTGGGCTTTTCTGCTGTCAAAAACCTGTTGGTTGAAATGACCGTTCATGGCTTTTCTCATTTGCGCTCCCTGCGCACGAAAATTTTTCACCTCTTCCCTGATTTTTTGCAGTTGTGCTTTTTCGCTTGCCGTCAGTGCCTGTTCCAATTGGGCCTGTTGCTGTTTTACAAAAGGTAAAACCGTTTGCTGAAAATATCCCCGCATGGGGGGAGTGGTCTGTTGACCCTGCTGGGCTGTCGCGATTCCCATTCCGCCAGCCATCAGCAATACCATCATAATCAATAATCTGAACTTTTTCATTTTCTTTTGTTTTAAATGTTTTCTTCTTAGACAACAAAACAAACGTTTTTATTGCACTCATTTTGAGATTATCGACCAACAGACGCTTTTACCGGATCAAAGGGAAAATTTCTTCCACCAAAAAAAAAGGAGAAGCAATACAAAATCTTGTTACTTTTACGCTTTCCGAAAGGGAAAAAGGAGTTATTCCATATTTTACAGGCCCATGACAGAAAAAATGGCAAAAATTACAGAAACCATTCCGGAAACCGCTACCGGCCCGAACATTGAGGCTTATTTTAAAGAACAGGTACGGCAGCCGGGGCTTTTTTTCTGTATTCACAATGCAGAGCAATGGCCCCTTGCCGAAAAATTTATCCGAAAGGGACTGTCTGACTTTCCGCAACTCAAGGCTTTAATTTACATCACACAGGGCAAAATGGAACCAAAGCCGGCAGCAGCTCATTTTTACATTGCCGATAAAACGGATTTCAACCTTTTCGGAAAAGAAAAACCGGCACTGAAACGGTGGATTGCACAACATCCTTTTGACTTGCTCCTTGTATTTTCTAAAAAAGAAAACAAACGGTGCCGGAAATTGGGTATATCCCTAAAAGCCAGGTTAAAAGCCGGTATGGCAGGGAAAGATGAAAAACCATGGACAGACCTCAACCTCGGCATTCCGGAAGGCGAGTGGGATTATGACGGCTTTTACAAAGCAGTAAAAACCTATTTCAAACAATTGAACATTAAACTTTCGTCATGAAAATCAACCTGAAAGGAACGGGTGTTGCCATTGTAACGCCCTTCCACAATTACGGCACCATCGATTTTACGGCACTCGGCAGGTTATTGGAATATGTTCTCTCGGGTGGGGTGGATTATATTGTGGGGCTGGGCACCACCAGTGAAGCAGCTACCCTTACCACCGATGAAAAGGAAGCAGTCATGCAGTTTGTAAAAGAAACGGTCAACGGCCGGGTACCCATAGTCATGGGTATTGGCGGCAACAGCACCCATTCGGTGGTGGGGAAAATAAAAAAAACGGATTTTTCGGGCATCAGCGCCATCCTTTCGGTCACCCCGTATTACAACAAACCCAATCAAAAAGGGATTTACAACCACTTTAAAAGCATAGCGGCAGCCAGCCCTGTCCCGGTCATTTTGTATAATGTCCCCGGACGTACTGCCAGTAACATTTCGGCACAAACCACCTTGCAACTGGCCAACGATTTCGAAAACATTGTGGCCGTTAAAGAAGCTTCGGGAAACTTGTTGCAAGCCATGGAAATCTTGAAAGAAAAACCGGAGCATTTCGCCTTGCTTTCGGGGGATGATGCGCTCACTTTTCCACTGATGAGTTTGGGTGCTTCAGGAGTCATTTCGGTGGTGGCCAATATTCTGCCGGCTCAATTCTCTAAAATGGTACGGCTTCTGTTGCAGGGTAAAACGCAAAAAGCCCTGGATATTCATTATAAAATCCTGCCGGTCATCACCCAGTTGTTTGCCGATGGAAATCCGGCCGGGGTAAAAGCGGCACTGGAAATCAAAGGCATCATTAAAAACAATTTACGCCTGCCCATGGTTAAAGCCAACAAGGCCGTTCATTTTACATTACAAAAAATATTACAGGATTTCTAACCCAAGGCTTCCCACATGCGACGTCTATTCTCTCTTTTTTTCTCAATCCTTTTTCTTTTGGCAGGTTTTCCGGGCGCAAAGGCCCAACAAACCTTGCCCGGACAGTTGATCCGGCGTGGCGAGTTTTACTTTAAATTTCCTATAAAAAACAAAAACCGGCTACAGGCATTCCGCCATTATCTTTCTATTGACAAAGTTGCCGGTGACACCGTATTTGCCTACGCCGACAAACAGGGTTTTCTATCCTTCCGGAAATTAGGAATTCCTTTCCTTCCCCTTACACCCCCTTCGTTAAGGTTATCTCCGTACCGGTTGAAAACCCATCCAAAATCATCGCAAAGTTGGGATTTCTACCCCTCCTATGATACCTATCTGCAAATCATGCAAAACTTCCGGAAAAACCACCCGGCATGGTGCGAAATTGTTTCTATCGGAAAAACCGTAAAAGGACGGGATTTACTTTTTGCTCATATCGGCCCCCTGGCAAAACAAGCAGACACCCTGCCGAAATTCATGTACACTTCGACCATGCACGGGGATGAAACCACCGGTTACATTTTAATGTTACACTTGATCGATTACATGCTGAACCAATATGGAAAAGACTCGCTGGTAACCCATCTGATGGACAGTTTGGACATTTGGATCAACCCGCTGGCCAATCCAGACGGGACTTATGCCGGGGGCAACAGCTCGGTGTACGGTGCCACCCGTTTCAATGCCAACCATGTGGATCTAAACCGCAATTATCCCGATCCGCAAGATGGACAGCACCCGGATGGCAAAGATTGGCAACCCGAAACCAAAGCTTTTATGCAATTTGCCGCTACACACCATTTTACACTTTCGTGCAACCTGCATACCGGCTCGGAGGTAGCCAACTACCCCTGGGACACCTGGCCGGTACGTTCGGCCGACGATGCCTGGTGGCAAAAAGTTTGCCGGCAGTATGCCGACACGGTTCACGCCCACGCACCCAATGGCTACTTTACCGATTTGAACGACGGAATTACCAACGGATACGACTGGTACAGCATTTCGGGGGGACGGCAGGATTATATGAATTATTTTCAAAATGACCGGGAGTTTACGCTGGAACTTTCAAGCGTGAAAATGCCCGACCCTTCCCGGCTGCCCGATTACTGGAATTACAATTACCGGTCTTTACTGAATTACATGCACCAAACCCTGGAAGGATTGCGCGGAAAGGTAACCGACAGCCTGACCGGTAAACCATTGTATGCCGAAGTATTTACCCTTAAGCACGATACACTCAACGCACAGGTTTATTCGGATTCTGTCACAGGAAAATATTTCAGACCCATTTTCGCCGGCACATATGATTTCAGGTTTTCAGCTCAGGGATACCAGCCGAAAGTTATCCGCGGTATCCGGATAGCAGGTAACAAACCGAACATTCTGAACATCAGGCTACAGAAAGACAGTACAAGCGGGATTTATTCATCGCAAACGGCCCGATATTACCTATTTCCCAATCCGGTATCCCGGCAGCTGTTTTGTACCGCTTTTGCACAAAACAGCCGGGCCACCATCATTAACCTGTCGGGAAAAATATTGTTTTCCGTTCGAACACACAAAAACGGGAGCATTACGGTAAGCTATTTGCCCAAAGGATGCTATTTCTTAAAAGTCGTTTCCGGCAACAACGTATGGATGGGGAAATTTATCAAACGGTAGTTCTCTTCACATCAAAGCTTCAGGACAAACTTTTGTTATGTTGAGCCCATTGAAAGGGGGATTTTTTAAAAAAAATTCAGTCGTTGACTAAAAGCAATGCGAAAACCGACAAAAACAACAATGGCCGCTATAACAAGGACTTTGGAGACCGTAACCGGCGGCGGCGGTTCATCAGGATCGAAAACTACTGATTCTTCCTGGTTGATGCCCAAAAACATAATGAGCAGCACCACCCCAAGACTAATCCATGAATAACGCTCCTGAAACAATATCCTCGGAAAAAAATAACATACACTGATGAAACTGCCCAATACATAAGGCACCACCACCTGGGCCATAAAAAAGAAAGGAAAGTTTCTTTCTTTCAGTACTGTAAAATAGGAGTTAGAGGACAACAAGAAAGGCCTCTTCAAGACAAAGGCGGTGAGGATGAGTCCGAAAAAACCCAACATGGCAATCACCACCTTGGCTGTATCGCTCAGATAAGCCCATTGAAAAACATATCCAATCCCACGTGTAAAAATGTTTCCAATGAGTAAATTACCAAAGAAAAAGTTAAAGGAAAGCAAGGAAAACCACAGGAAAAATATTTTCAAACGGGTCACCTCCTCTTTCAATGCCCAAAAAGCACCAAAAGCAATGACACCAAAAATAAATACGAGTAAAATGCCGGCAGAAAAAATGGTCGTTACCATGTCATGCGTCCATTGGTAACCTTCAATGTAATAATATACCTGATCCCAATCGAAAGCCACCGGGATGTTGAACATGGAGGCCATGACCAGTTTGGTAAAATGGTTGATATAAAACACCATCAAATAAGCAAGCACAAAGGCACTGGTGGAATTTAGGGCAATGATCCAGAAATTCTTTCTGGAGAGACGTGTGTCGGTTTTCATAGGACCAAAAATAAAAAAAAGCCGGGAAAGCCGGCTTTTTTCTTAACATGACCAATTATCAGTCATTGGCAATTTTAAAATCTTCATCATACTCGTTATTGTCCAATTTCCGTTTGACCTCTTTAAAAGCCTTCACGGTATATTCCACATCTTCGAGGGTATGGACAGCTGTTGGAATTAAACGCAACAAGATGGTGCCCTTAGGAACAACGGGATAAACCACAATAGAACAGAAAATATCGTAATTTTCACGCAAATCGTAGGTAATCTGGGTAGCCTGCGGAATGGTTCCGTTCAACATAACCGGTGTTACCGGCGAGGCAGTATTCCCGATATTCAGCCCGGCTTCACGAAGTCCTTTTTGCAATGCATTCACAATGGTCCACAATTTTTCGCGGTGCGAGGGATCTTCCCTGAGCATCTGCAACCTTTTCATGGCTCCTATAACCATTGGCATAGGCAGTGATTTTGCAAAAATTTGCGAACGCATATTGTACTGAAGATATTTAATCACCTTGGGATCACCCGCTACAAAAGCACCGATACCGGCCATGGATTTGGCAAAGGTTCCAAAATAAAGATCCACCTGATCCTGTACTCCGAAATGTTCATCGGTACCCGCTCCTGTGGGCCCCATGGTACCGAAACCGTGGGCATCATCCATAAGAATACGGAATTTGTATTTCTTTTTCAATGCCGTAATTTCGGGCAAATTCCCCAGGTCGCCGGCCATGCCGTAAACGCCTTCGGTAATCAGCAAAATACCGCCGCCTGTTTTTTCAACCAGGCGGGTAGCCCTTTCCAATTCTTTTTCCAGGTTTTCCATATCGTTGTGCGGATACACAAACCGTTTTCCGAAATGCAGCCGCATCCCATCGATGATACAGGCATGGGCTTCCGAATCATACACAATGACATCGTTACGGTTCACCAACGCATTGATAATGGATACCATGCCCTGATAGCCATAATTCAGCAGATAAGCGGCAGGTCTTCCCACAAAATCGGCAAGCTGTTGTTCCAGCTCTTCGTGGTATTTGGTGTGCCCCGACATCATCCGGGCCCCCATGGGATACGCCAGGCCCCAATCACGGGCAGCATCGGCATCCGCTTTCCTCACTTCGGGATGATTGGCCAGCCCGAGATAATTGTTCAAACTCCACACCAACCGTTCTTTTCCCATAAAAATCATTTTATTGGAAATCTCACCTTCCAATTTCGGAAACATATAATAGCCTTCCGACTGTTTGGCATACATGCCGAGCGGCCCCATGTTTACCACACATTTATCAAAAATATCCATTGCTTTTATTTTTTTATACAGGAGGCAAAAGTAGTGATTTTCGGTCAGGATACAAAAACCCATATCAACAAGCGGGAAAAAAGAAACCGGACTTTTCACCGCAGAATAAAAGTTGAATTAACAAAAACAGGAAAATAACTTTTGTTAATAACCTGTGCCTCTTTTGCAGGATGACAAACCCAATAAAAATTACTTTTGCAGAGCAGAAAAGTGTATAGCAAAGTGAGAGATTTTTTAAAGGATTTAAACAAAGAACAATACGATGCGGTGGTGCATACCGAAGGCCCTTCCATGGTTATTGCAGGAGCCGGATCGGGCAAAACCCGGGTACTGACCTATCGCATTGCCCATTTACTGGAAAAGGGCGTGGACCCATTCCACGTACTGGCCCTGACCTTTACCAACAAAGCGGCACGCGAAATGAAAGAACGTGTCATTCAGTTGATTGGCGATGGCAATGCGCGAAATGTGTGGATGGGAACATTTCATTCGGTCTTCGCCAAAATATTGCGTATGGATGGCCACCATCTCGGGTATCCGGCCCACTTTACCATTTACGACACCGATGACAGTAAAAAACTGATGCGGACGCTGATAAAAGAACTCGACCTGGATGACAAAGTTTACAGCCCCAACTTTGTGCGGAACCGGATCTCCATGGCCAAATCCCATTTGATTCCCCCGCAACAGTACGCCGAAGATGCCGACATTCAGGCAGCAGACGAAAGTATGGGTAAACCGAAAATCAAAGAAATTTATGCTGCTTACAATGCCCGGTTGAAACGATCGGATGCCATGGATTTCGATGACCTGCTGTTTAATACGTATGTTTTGTTTCGCGATTTTCCCGATGTATTGTACAAATACCAACAAAAATTTCAATATATCCTTGTGGATGAGTATCAGGACACCAATCAGGCACAATACCTAATCGTGAAAAAACTGGCAGCCAACACCGAAAATCTTTGCGTGGTAGGTGACGATGCCCAGAGCATTTACGCTTTCCGGGGCGCTAACATCCAAAACATTCTGAATTTCCGAAAAGATTATCCCGATTACAAACTTTTTAAACTGGAACAAAATTACCGTTCCACCAAAACCATTGTAAAGGCTGCAAATAAGGTTATTACCTACAACAACGATCAAATCAAGAAAACGGTTTGGACCGAAAACGATGAAGGCGAAAAGATTGGTTTCATCAAAGCCACCAGCGACAACGAAGAAGGAAAGTTGGTAGCCGATGCCATTTTTTCCATTAAAATGAACCAACAGCGGCCCAACAGCGATTTTGCCATCTTGTACCGTACCAACGCACAATCGCGTGCCATGGAAGAATCGCTGCGCAAACTCAACCTGCCTTACAGAATCTACGGCGGGCAATCGTTTTATAACCGGAAAGAGGTCAAAGACCTGCTGGCCTACTTCCGGCTGGTCATCAACCACAACGATGAAGAAGCGCTGCAGCGCGCCATTGGCACACCCTCGCGCGGCATTGGCAAAGGAACATTGCAAAAAATCAATGTGGCAGCCGACGAACAAGGTGTCAGCATGTGGGCAGTGATAAACAACCCCATACAATATGGCGTCAGACTCAATGCCGGGATCCTGCGCAAATTAGAAGGGTTTTCCACCATGATCAAAAGTTTTGCCGCCGAAATGAAGAAAAAAGAGGCTTACGAAGTGGCAACCCTCATCGCCAATCAATCGGGGCTGATGCGTATGTTTCGCGAAGAAGATACACCGGAAGCGCTCAACCGTGTGGAAAACATTGAAGAATTGCTCAACAGTGTGAAAGAATTTAGTGAAAGAGGTGCCGAAGCTAACGAAGGCGATATGGCATCGCAGGGCAGTCTCGAAGAATTTATGCAGGAAGTGGCCTTGTTTACCGATGCCGACAAAGAGGAAGAAGGCGACAACGACAAGATTTCCCTTATGACCATTCATGCTGCCAAAGGATTGGAATTCCCCTATGTTTTTATTGTGGGACTGGAAGAAAACCTTTTTCCGGCTGTCCAGTCCATTGGCACCAGGGCCGAGTTGGAAGAAGAACGCCGGCTGTTTTATGTGGCCCTCACCCGTGCCATGAAAAAAGTAACCCTTTCGTACGCCGAAAGCCGGTACCGGTGGGGACAGTTTTCGTTTTCGGAACCAAGTCGCTTTTTGGATGAAATCGACGAAAGCTTGCTCGACATTCCCCATAAATCACACTTAAACACAGCCCCGGAAAAAACAGATGCCAACCGGCCCGAAAGTTACCGCCCGGTACCGCGAAAACTGAAACCGGTTACCGGTACCGAAAGTCATCATAACAACCGGTTCCAAAGCGATGATACCACAGGACTGATGGCCGGAATGGAAGTGGAACACACCAAATTCGGCAGAGGAAAAGTGGTTTCGGTCGAAGGCAGCGGCCCCAACAAAAAAGCCACTGTGTTTTTTAACGGAGTAGGCAACAAAAACCTCCTGCTGCGTTTTGCAAAATTGAAAATTCTGAAATAATACAGATAAAAAAAGCAGCCGCTTCCGGCAAAAGACATCCGGTAAACGGCTGTTCTCCTTTATTTTTTCAAAACCGACAGAAAACGGGCCCGGATGCGTGATACCATTTGGGTGATGTTTTCCGTACGCAAATCCATAACAGAAGCTATTTCTTCTTCGTTCAGTTTTCCGATCGCCAGATATTCCACAATGGCACGGCTGGTCTCCGGCAAATCGGAATACACTTTGCCAATGCGTTTCCGTTCGGTATCTGTCAATGGTCTTTGCTTGTCTTTCAGTGCCAACACACGGGCAATCTCGTCAATTTTTTCTTCTTCAATAAGTACCAGGTTGTCGCCGTATTCATCCTGATGATACGAGATATCATCCAAATCCTCCAGTAAAACCAATTTCCCTTCGGCATCAATGGTGTAATTTTCTTCCAACGCTTTCATCTCACGGTTTATGAGTTCTTCCATAGAAACCGTTTGATGATGTCCGCTCTCTTTTTCTTTAAGTTCTGTCAAAATCTCTTTTGCCACAATATACATCCGGGCTTTCAAATAGTTTTCGTCCAAAGGTTCCGTACCGCGCTCTTTGAATATCTTCAAATAAACCTCATCCACCACCCCTTGTGCCGAATACATGTTTTTGGGTAATTCGCCCCGCAATTCCATTTGGCGGATTTTGTGGTGGATCACTTTGCGGAAATGCGGCATGAATTCAAAAAGAACTTTGTTAAATGCCGCTTGGTTTCCCGCTTTCCGGTGTGCATTGAGCTGATTGATTTGTTCCTGTATATTTTGTTTTTCGACTGTCATTTTTTCTTCCTCCTTTCTTATTTTTGTTTAATTTTCTGCAAAAACTTGCCGGACAAAAAAGATACCAAACCGGAAAAACCAACAAACCGAAGACATTTTAGGCCGGCGCCTTTTGTCCTATCATCCTGCCCGTACAAACCGGAAGTGAACAGGTTTTGCCATGAAAGTTTCCCTCGAGGAAATTAAACATTTAAAACTTTACTCATCTTTTTATAATTCTATATCACGTTATATTTCAGAGTATTATCAACCACCTCTACAGAAAACCCGTCCCGCTTTAGCGGAAGCAAGGGTGGTTTATCATCAATCTTCCCCCTTCTACTTTCTCCCTTCTGAATTCTAACTTCTAACTTCTGAATTCTAACTTCTAACTACTGAATTCTGCTTTCAAACTTCTGCCTTCTGCCTTCTAACTTCTGCCTTCTAAATTCTAAATTCTAACTTCTAAATTCTAACTTCTGAATTCCCCCTTCCCTCTTCACCCCCACCGTGAAAATATTTCCCGTACTTTTGCGTTAGCAAAACAAAAAATTCCCATGGGCACCTTGTACAAAAAAGAAATCCTCGGTTTTTTAAGCCATCTTACAGGCTGGCTGGTCATGGGGGTATTCCTTATGGTTACAGGGCTTTTTTTGTGGGTTCTTCCGGTAGGAGTCAACGTACTTAACAATGGTTTCGCCAGTTTGTCCGGCCTTTTCAGCATGGCTCCTTTTGTTTTTCTTTTTCTGGTTCCCGCCATCACCATGAACAGCTTTGCCGAAGAAAAAAAGAGCGGCACACTCGAATTGTTGCTCATTAGGCCGCTCACCAATGCACAAATCGTTATGGCAAAGTATTTTGCAGCACTGTCGCTCGTTGTTCTGGCACTAATCCCTACTTTGGTCTGGTATTTTTCCGTTCGGCAGTTGGGCTTCCCGGTGGGTAATATCGATGCCGGTGGTTTTTGGGGTTCTTTTATCGGATTGCTTTTTCTCGGCTCCGCTTTTGCCGCCATGGGCATCTTTGCTTCCTCACTCACCGATAATCCCATCATTGCTTTTCTGACGGCTGCCGTGTTAAGCGCATTCCTGTATCTCGGATTTGGTTACGTGTCCCCTTTCTTTGGTAACAACATCCAATTGTTCATCCAATCGCTGGGCATCGATGCCCACTATGCTTCCATGAGTCGTGGCGTTATCGATACACGTGATGTGATTTATTTCCTGTCGCTCGACCTGCTTTTTTTGTATTTCAGTGTGTACCAACTGGAAAGGAGGAAATGGAAATGAAAAATCACAAACCTTCTTCCGTTAAGAAAATCAGAAAACGGTACCGCCTTCGTCTTATGGGCATATTGCTGTTGGTGCTTGCTGCCAATTATGCCGGTTCCATTTATTTTTTCAGGGCAGACCTCACCAGTGACAAGCGGTTTACACTGGCACCCGTTTCAAAAAAAATATTGGAAAAACTCGACACCCCGCTCAGGATCACCGTTTACCTGAAAGGTGATTTCCCTGCCGGTTTTCAGCGCCTTGCCGTGGAAACCCGCGAAATGCTCGAAGAGCTGCAGGCTTACAGCAAAAAAATACATTTCCGTTTTGTAAACCCATCGGCCTCTTCGCAACCCCAAAAAAGGCTGGCCTTTTACCGGCAACTGATGCAACAAGGCCTGGTGCCTACCAACCTGCAGGTGAAAACCAAAAACGGAATGGAACAACAAACCATTTTCCCCGGTGCGCTTTTGCATTATCACGGAAAAGAGCTGCCTGTTTCGTTGCTCAGCAATGAGCGCAACATCCCCCCCGAGGAGGTGCTGAACCATTCCATCGAAAACCTCGAATTTGTTTTTATCAATGCCATTCACCAACTGGAGCAGCAAAAAAAACCGCTGCTCGGATACCTGACCGGACAAGGCGAACCCCAAGGCAAACGGGTGACCGATATTATGAACACCCTGCACGAAAATTACCGGCTGAAAACCGTACGTATCGATACGATACCCAACCCGCTGCTGCAAAAAATATCCGCCGACAGCATTCGGCCCCGCTACCGGGTACTCATAGTTGCCAAACCCCAAAAGCCGTTCACCGAAAAAGAAAAACTCATGCTGGACCAGTATATTATGTACGGGGGGAAAGTACTGTGGCTCATCGATCCCGTATTGGCCAGCATGGACAGCATCAAAATGGAAGAGCAAACTGTTTCCATCGACTTAAACCTGGGCCTGCAGGAAATGCTTTTTACCTACGGTGTACGGTTGAACAAAGACCTGCTGCTCGACCTGAATGCCGTTCCCATCCCTGTCCGTACCGGTGAAATTGGCGGCAAAGCCCAGGTACAATTACTGCCGTGGTACTACTACCTGCTGGTACAGCCACGCTCCGGTTTTCCGGTGGTACGCAATCTTAACAGTATCGAAATGGATTTTGCCAGCAGTATCGATACACTGGCCGTAAAAGGCGTACGCAAAACCATTTTGCTAAAAACCTCACCCTACTGCGGCGTTGAAAAAGTACCGGGCATCATTAGCTTGGCCATCTTGCGCAGCAAACCCTCGCCGCGGTTTTTCAGAGGCCCGGCACGCAATGTGGCCGTATTGCTCAGTGGCCGTTTCCTGTCCGATTTCCAAAATCGCCTGCTTTCCGGCCTGAAAAGTAATGTTTTCCCCTTCCGCCCGAAAAGTGTTCCCACCCGTATGATCCTTGTTTCCGATGGGGATGTATTGCTCAACCAACTGAAAATCCCCGAAGGCTATCCCCTGCCCCTCGGCTACAACCAGTTTACACGACAAACTTACGGCAACAAAGATTTTATCCTGAATGCCCTGAACTATCTCTCCGATGGCCCCGAACTGCTTTCCCTCCGTTCGCGCAATTTCAAGCTGCGGCTGCTCGACAAACAAAAAATCACCCGGCAAAGACTGCAATGGCAGCTCTTCAACCTTGCAGCACCACTTCTCGTCATGCTTTTGTTGGCGTGGCTTGTAATAGCCTGGCGCAAACGAATCTACGGAAAACCGACCGGAAAATAAAAACCCAACCCCGTTCCGGCGTCCACGCCGGAACATGGGAAAACGATGAACAATTCCCCAATTTTTTAAGCATCGAACGGACATCCTTCTTTCATCATCATGATCATGCCTTCATAGATGTTCAGCATGCCATGACCATGAAGTCATTCCAAAGTCAGCTCTTCGAGATTTTTTAAATTGAAAAGAACAGCCCGGTTATTTCCCCTCTTTTTTCAACCGGCCGGCAAGGTGTTGGTAATACTTGGCCTTCGGGGCATTATCCAAACGGGCATAAATATTGCCCAAATACCGTGCATTTTCCGATGATGGCTGCAAGGCATACAGCTTACGGAAAAACCCCAGCGATTTTTTAAAATCAACAGTCACCACCCGGAAGGCCTTCAACAAATGGGCGTACTGGCTGCGGGTTTTGTTACGGGCATACGCTTTCATTTCAGCCTGATACCGGTTTTCCGCCCGCCAAAAATATTTTTTACCTTCGTAATCCAACGCCGTCAGGTTCTCAGGCTGTGCTGCAAGCACTTCGGCAGCCAGTTTATCAGCTGCCGATGTATGGTCAAGAGCGATGTCCGCTTTCAACAATTTGGCTTTGTTCACGGCAGTACTTCTGTAATTCTCCGGCAACCTTTCCCACAAATTCACGGCATCCTGCCAATTTTCACTTTCAATATAAGTATCAAAAAGACGCTCCCGCATGGGCACGATTTCTTTCCCATCAGGGTATTTTTTCACATATTTCTCCAATGTGGTAATTTCCAGCGACAGGTTGTCCATCTGCCGGTAAATTTTAGCCAGTGCCACAAAAGCCGCCGGCGTTACCGAAGCCGAATAAATGGCCTTCTCCAGAAGTTGCCTTGCCTCATCGGTTTTCCCCAATTTCAAGGCCGTTTCACCCGCTTTGGCATACACCGTGCACTGCGCCGCCTTGTTTCGTTTTTCATACCGTGCAATGGTTTTTTTCCACAACGTCAGTGCCGTTTCGTAATCGCCCCGGTTATAGGCCGCCTGGGCCTTATCTTTTCCCTTTGCCGATACATGAAATCCCAAAGGCAAAATCAAAATCAAGGCAAGTAATATCCTTTTCATGGTCAATCCCTATTTTCATTTTTCAAACGGGCAAAAGTAGGATATTATTTTCAACCGGAAAGGTTTTCCCCGTATTTTGGGCAGCCGGGCGCGCTATCCGGCGTAGCGTACTCGGGCCGGCCAAGCGGCTGTAGGCGGTGCGTGGGCTTCCTGCGGTCGCCTCCGCCCGCCAACACCCGCTAGGCCGCCCCCTCACCCGGCTACTGCCTCCTATCGCTGCTGCA
>CAYYRE010000034.1:0-22104 GCA_964473895.1 uncultured Lentimicrobiaceae bacterium
ACTTGGGCCGGGTCGTTGTGTAAACGGAGCTGAGCAAACTGCCTGGCCTCAAAACGGCTGAAGAAAGAGAAAAAGGTATCGGGAAAAAGATAAAATAACACGCCGATACCTGCCGTAAGTCCCAGCGAAATATAAAATGCTTTTTTCTTTTTCAATAGCAGGCCGGGGTCTTTCAGCAATTGATTGACCGTTAATATGCCCAGCAGCGGGATGGTGAGCTCGGCAATCACCAATATCATCGAAACGGCCCGGAATTTATTGTATCCGGGCAAATAATCAATGAGTAAATTGGTGAGTCCCATAAAATTTTTCCCCCACGAAAAGAGGATGGCCAACACGGTGGCAGCCAACAGGGCCCATTTCAACTTGTCGTCCAGAATAAACATACCGAGAACAAACAAAAAGACCATAATGGCACCGGCATACACCGGGCCGGAAGTCCCGGGTTGGTCTCCCCAGTAAGCATTTTGTTGTGCAATAACCTTTCGGTAACGGGGGTCGGCTTTGTCCAAGGCCTTATTTTCAAAACCGATGTAACCGGATGCCCCTCCTTTCACATCGGGAATCATCAGCGACCAGGTTTCACCGATACCGTAACTCCAGGCAGTTATGTAATCACGATCGAGCCCGCCCGACTTATTTTGCTTTTCCTTGGTCAGGACAGGTTTACCCCGCATGGTATATTTTCCGTATTGCGCCGTTCCCCACAATGGAGTGATATTAATGGCAATAGCCATTCCGGCAGCCGCAAGCAAAACCAATGTGGCTTTCCAAAAATATTTCATCCGTTTTTCCTGCCACGACTTGACCAATTGATAAATCCCGTAAATCACCACAAGAAGCAACAGGTAATAGGTAATTTGCAAATGCCCGGCAACAATTTCAAGGGTTAGTGCCACGGCTGTCAGCAACCCGCCGCTCCATAATTTTCCCCGGTAAGTAAGTATGATACCGGCAAGAACCGGGGCCATATAACCTATGGCATGGGCTTTTGAGGTATGACCCGCCCCGAGGATAATGAAAAAATAAGAAGAGAGTGCAAAAGCAATGGCCCCTACAATACTCAGCCAGGGATCCACCCGCAAAACCAACAGCAGAACAAAAAATCCGAGGAAATATAAAAAAACATAACCGGCCGACTGCGGCATCCCCAAACGGATGATACGATCCACATAACGAAAAAGATTGTCTTTGTAATCTACCGAAATTTGCCAGGCCGGCATACCGCCGAACATGGAATTGGTCCACAATGGCTCTTCCCCGGTTTTGGCCCTGAAATCATTGATCTCTTTTGACATTCCCTTATACATGGTAATGTCGTGTTGTTTGAGCCGCTGCCCCTCAAACAGAGGCGAAAAATAGACTACTGTAATGGAAAGAAATACCAGCAAAGCCACCAAATAAGGTGCGGCTTTTCTCAAAAAATGGTTACTCATCGTCTAACTTTTGTTCAGGTTTTACTTCTTCAAAATCGACATAGTCCCCAAAATCCTTATCATCCTTTTGGTTTTGGGAAGAAGGGTCCATTTTAATATGCACTTCCCCCTCTTTCGGGGGCGAATACCGGTCGCTTTTCTTGTCCCACCCCATTTTCCGGTTCACATAACGGGAAATAAAATGGGGCAATACATACCGGAAAATCAGCTTGGTGATATACCAAACCACAAGCAGGATGAAGATGACTTTTAATAAACCCATGATGTTTTCGATTCTACTTTGCGAAAGTATTGTTTTTTTCGCATTCAGGAACAGGAAGTGGCGCATTTCCACTTTACCGGTACCGTTCTGCCGGGGCTAAAACAAGAAAATCACTCCGCCGGAAAGGATAAAAGTAAAAAGGCTACATCTGTTTTCCAGATGTAACCTTTTGTATGTATGTGATCCCGGCGGGATTCGAACCCACAACCTCCTGATCCGTAGTCAGGTGCACTATCCAATTATGCTACGGGACCTCCGTTTGAGGGTGCAAAAATACAATATTTTTGAAACCTGCAAACCCCTTGTCCTGATTTTTGTGTATTTTTAAATGCACTTCTCAAGGATTTCTGCCATATTTTGCCTATCAAAAAAACCATCATACCGGATTACAGCATTAGCAACAAGCTTAACACGCTGTTTACCAACCGATAGTCCATCAGTAAAAAATTGTGAATTCGTAACAAAACTTTTTCAGACGTTTCTCACGCCAAAGGTATTTTATTATATCTTTGCAGCGCGATTTATTAAGACAGTTTATAAATAAATATGAAGAAAATTATTCCGATTCTCCTGCTAATAGGTACTGTTGCCGTAGGATGCACCAGCATCAAAGGGAACCAGGAAAAGGACAGTGCAGCCATTGTAAAAGACAGCACCACTGCCAGGGTTGCCCCGGAACATCTTACTTACGCCACCTTTCTAAAAAAAGTGTGGAACTTTGAAAAACATCCCCAGGAGTGGGTTTACGAAGGAACCGAGCCTTGCGTCATTGATTTTTATGCCGACTGGTGTGGTCCCTGTCGCCGGGTAGCCCCCATTATGGAAGAAATGGCCAACAAATACAAAGGAAAGGTCAAAATTTACAAAGTAAATGTGGACAAAGAGCGACAACTTGCTGCGGTTTTCCGTATCAACAGCATTCCGGCCGTATTATTTATTCCTCAAAAAGGAAAACCCATGATGCAGGTTGGGCTGTTGCCACACGATACCTATGTACAAATTATTAACGAGCAATTGCTCCACATCAAACCCGAAACGAAAAAGTAATAACCTTAAATAACAGATATTTTAAAAAATGGAACATTTAACAAAACAAACTTTTTTAGAAAAAGTATTTAACTACGAAGTCAACAAGGAATGGAAATTTGAAGGCAAACTGCCTTGTATCATTGATTTCTATGCCGATTGGTGCCAACCTTGCAAAATTGTAGCGCCTATCTTGGAAGAACTTGCCGAAGAATTCAAAGGCAAGATCAACATTTACAAGGTAAACACTGAGCAAGAGGTCGAACTGGCTTCTGCATTCGGTATCCGCAGTATTCCTTCGATGCTTTTCTGCCCGGCCGATGGCCAGCCCCAGATGGCGGTGGGCGCTCTGCCTAAAGAAACGCTGATCCAGGCTATTAACGATGTCTTGCTGAAAAAGCAGGAAGCTGAAAAAGAAAAATAATCGCTTAGAAGAACACCGAAAAAGCTGCAAGGTATTCACCTCTTGCAGCTTTTTTTGTTTTGTTTCCGCATAATCAACAAAGGATAAGAAATGAGCACAAACCCCATCCTTTTGTCCACCGCTTTTTTACCCCCGTCAGGATGGTTTTCTCTATTACTAAAACATCCGGTAACCATTGAAAAGTACGAAAATTACCAACGTCAAACCTACCGGAACCGCTGCCTCATCTATTCAGAAAAAGGCATTTTACCCATTAGCGTACCGGTAAACCGCCCCAGCGGAAACCATACTCCCATCACGGAAGTCCGTATTTTCAACAATGAAAAATGGTACCAGAAACAATGGCGCGCCATCCGGTCGGCTTACGAAGCTTCCCCCTTTTTCCTTTACTACCAGGATGATCTGAAACCTTTTTTCAACGGCTATTCCGGCAACCTTTTTCATTACAATCACTCCCTGATCCTGAAACTGTGTGAGCTGATGGAAATTTCGCCCGATCTGCATTTTACCACAAAATTTGAAAAAGAACCGGTAACCATGACCGATTTGCGCCGTTTTTTCTCTCCCAAAAAACAAACACCCGGACACTTTCCGGCATACACACAGGTTTTTTCAGACCGGCATGGATTTATCCCCAACCTGAGCATCCTCGATGTGCTGTTTAACCTCGGCCCTGAGAGCAAAGATTACCTTGTGCAAATCACCTTGTCGTATTAGCACAAAAACAATAATATCAAAAGGAAACTAATCCGGATAAGCTATCCGTACGTGGTGAATGTTCAACAGTTTTTTCTTGAGCACCTTTTTGGCTATCGTAATTTCTTTCAGGGTTATGGGGGCATTATTGAATTGCTCCGATTCCATCATAGAGTTTACAATCAGTTCAACAAGGTCATTGATCTTCTGTTCCGTAGGGTTCACCAGACTCCTTGAGGCGGCTTCCACCGAATCGGCCATCATCACTACGGCCGTTTCCCTTGAAAAGGGCACCGGGCCATGATAACGGAATTCGGTTTCGTTGACCTCCATTCCCGGATTTTGCCTGCGTTCCAAACGGTAAAAATACTCTACACGGCGGGTTCCGTGATGGGTTCGGATGAAATCGATAATTTGCTCCGGAAGCCTTGCTTTACGGGCCATCTCAATCCCGGTGAGCACATGCCCCACTATAATACGTGCGCTCTCCTCATAACTCAGCTCATCGTGCGGATTATATCCTTCCGGCTGGTTCTCTACAAAAAAGAGCGGATGTTTCATTTTTCCGATATCATGATATAGGGCACCGGTACGCGCCAGCAAAGCATCCCCACCAATCACATACAAGACTTCCGCAGCAAGATTAGCCACTTGCATAGAGTGCTGAAAGGTACCGGGAGCCTTTTCCGCCAAATCACGCAGCAGCGGATTGTTGGTGTTCGAAAGCTCCAACATGGTAAGTTGTGTTACGAGTCCGAACAATTTCTCATAAACAAAAATCAACGGAAAAGCCAGTAAAATAAGTAACGAACTACCGGCCAACATGAGCACAAACCGCATGGAAATATTGGACAAAGAAGCTTCCTGAACCAGTAACATACTGATATACACCAGCATGTAAGTAATAAAAACCAAAATAGAATTGCGTACCAAATACCACCGCTTGGAAAGCTGTCCGACCGAGAACACCGCTACAAACCCGGCTGTAAACTGAGTATAGAAAAACTCAAAACTGTTGGGGGCATAAAACCCGAGCAGCATGAGCGTGATAAGATATACCACCAGTGCTCCCCGCCTGTCAAGAAAAACTGCTCCGATTACCGGTAATATGGCATAAGGAATAATATAACTCCATGTAGGAAAATGGGCAAAAACATAAAATGAAACAATGAGTAAAGCCACCTGCGATCCTACCAAAAGGTGCAGCTTGCGTAATTCGTCATAAATGGTGGGCATGAACGAATACAAAAACATCATTTCAATAAAAAACAACAAGGAAATTAAAATGACCCTGCCGGCGTACACATATTTCCATGACTTGGCGTTACCCACTTCCTGCTCATATTCCCGCTTGAGTGAAATAAGCTGCTGGTACTTTTCGGGAGTCACCAACTCACCCTGCGAGATGATCAACTCCCCTTTCTGAACGAGTCCCAACGTGGGAGAAATCTTCGACAGCAACTCTTTCCTCATCATATCCGTCTTTTTTTTATCGAATATGACATTCTGTACCAACGAATTATCTATCATCTTAAACAACAGGGTGCTGTCGGGACTTTTCAGTTGACGCAAATAATTTATGGCATAATCGTCCGCCTCCTTTATGGTGTACAACTGCGACAAGTTATAATCTTTTGCCACATTGTTCCGGATGAGTTTAATCTGAAAAGTTTTATCCTTGCCTTCCAAAACCGGGTCAAGCCGTACAATCCCCCGCTCCACCTGGTCGTAAACGGCGAGCAACGCATCCAAATAGGTAATCGAATCCTGCTGGCTGATCTTGGGGGCTTTATGGGCACTGATGAAATGCCAGTTTTCCCCGAAATTTTTGATTAGGCGTGCACGTCCGGCTTTGGTAGCCTGCTCATCATACTGGAAATAAGGTTTAAGGTTTTTCAACACTTCTTGTTGCTCCTTTGCCAGTTCAGCCGGAGTTTTTAAAATGGAAAAATCGAAGGGGGCATATAAGTCCTTATGTTTCCACGGTTTACCAATACTGAACTCATACTTAAAAATGCGCTCCCGCGGACTCACTGCCACCACAATAATGACAGCCACCACAAAAGTCAGAATTTTTAGCAGGTCATAGGAATACTGTTGCAGTTTTGGAAAAAGAGACTTCATAACATTTTACGTTGCCACAAAAATACAAAAACTCCCATTCTACAGAGGAAAAGCTAAAAGCAAAGTTCTGTCAAGAAAATATTTTCCATAGCATTGGGAAACCGGAAGCCGTAAATTTGAATTTTTTGGGGACAGATGAAATGCTAAATTTTGAATGACCCCGGTAAAAAAAACCCGGAAACTTTTCCGGGCTTTTACGTTAGCTATTTACTAATTAATCATCCAGAATCACTATTTCGTGGTGGATCTCAGCGGCGCGGCGTAACATTTCGGTGACCCCACAATATCGGTCCTGTGACAGATTGACCGCCTTTTGCAACTTATCCATGGGTAAATCTTTTCCTTTGAAAATATAACGGATATGGATGGTATGATAATATTTGGGATGCTCGGTGGTCAGCTCACCTTCCACCTCCACATCAAAATAATCGGGATTCACCCGCATTTTACCCAGAATGGAAATTACATCCATAGCGGTACATCCTGCCAGCGAGACCAGGGAAAGGGGTTTGGGTTGCGGCCCCCGGTTTTTTCCGCCCACAGCCTCCAAGGCATCCAGCGTAAAATTAAATCCTCCGACTTTGGCTTCAAAAGCCATTCCGTCTATCCATGTTGTGTGCACTTTGTCTGCCATAACGATCGTTTTTTTTAAATTAAAGTTTGCGCAAATATACAGGAAAAAGATTTTTCGCCCAACATATCCATCCATTTGGCATTTGTATCCTTAGCAGTCACAGAAACACATAGCATCGCCAAGCCCTCTTATCGGGCCTTATCCGGCACAAAGAAATGGGAAACAGCAATCCACCCTAAAACCCGATGTCCGCCGGAGGATTTTCGTTGCTGTTCATATTCTTTTTCCGCTTTTGACGGTAGTTGTTGATAATGTACGAAACGTTCAACGAAACAATGGGCCACTCCCGTTGGAAAGTCATGTGAGAGTAAAAACCATTGCCCGTGGCGGTGGACTCATATTTTGCCGTACCAAGCAAGTCACGCGCCGAAAGGGTCAGGTTTAGCTTGCGTTTGAAGAAATCTTTCCGCACGGCGAGATTGGTATAGAAAAAACCTTTACGTGTTCCCTGTACCGTAGCCGTTGGCCCGCGATAAATTCCCATCCATTGAATCCTGAAATTGTGCTTCAGGTAAAACGATGCCGTAACGCGTGAGGACCAGTTTACCGAATTGGCAGCCACATCCGCCCCTTCCAGATTACCTTCCAGACGATAATTGTAAATATTAAAACTGGCGTTCAGGCTAAACCATTTAACAATCTTCAGGTTGGCCATCAGTTCGGCCCCGGCAGCAAAATCTTTGTTCAGGTTCCGGCTGGTATGGATAAAAATCCCGGCCGTATCAACCAACCGCACCCGTGTAATTTTATTGGTGGTTTTGCGGTAATAGGCTTCCAACGAGATAAACGATTTTGAAAACACTTTTTGCACTCCGAGTTCATACGAGTCGATGTATTCGGGTTGCAATTCGGGATTCCCCACCCGTATATTGTACGGGTCGATAACCATGGGAAACGGATTGAGGCTCCACTGTCTCGGCCGGTTGATACGCCGGCTGTAACTGGTATAAACCTGATAATTTTCCGGAAACTGATACGACAGGTGTACCGTAGGAAAATAATCGAACCGCTGCAAAACAAACGGTGCCTTCCCGTTGCTGTTCTTCACACTCCGGTCGGTGTATTCTGTACGGAAGCCCAATTCATAGCCAAAACTTTTATAATAATTTTTAAAACTGACATACGCCGAATGGATATTCCTTTTAAAATCCACCTCATTATTATAATTTTCGTTGGAAATCCAGTCGCCGGTCAACGTATCCAGTGTTTCGTAAGTGTATTTTCCGTTTTCGTTGTAAAAACGGCTTTGCAAACCGGCTTCAAACTTTCCTTTTTTCCCTAAAGGAAGGGAATAATCGGCCTTGATACGCAAATCGGAAGAGGTATCCACTGTGCGTGTTCTCAAGCTCGATGGTTCCATTCCCGTTTCGTTCCATAACGGATCGGTTACATAATCAGACTGGTTTTCCCGGTCATCGCTCCCCCTTTTTGCATAGTAAGCATACAGTTCAATTTCGTGGCCGTGAGGATTAAATTTATGCAAAAAATCTCCCTGCAGGTTATAATAATGCCCCCAGCGGTCAGAATGGCTAACGGATTTTGAAAAAGAGGTATCAGACACGGAAGGAACGGTAAAAATATTCCTCCGGCTGGTATTGTCCATACCAAACCCGTAACCGCCATATTTTCCTGAAACAGAAAGCGTTGATTTTTTATTCAAATAATAGTCCAACCCACCGCTCAGTCCAAAACCTTTCCGGTTACGCAAACCATCAATCAGGGTATGGCGGTAGTGGGTAGTATCCCCAAAATACGTTTCATCATCGGAGGTTACTTTCATGTTAAAGTCACGATAATTTCCATCCAGCGAGACGAAAGCATTGATTTTTTTGGTCCGGTAACCAATGAGGGCATTGCCTCGGTATTTATTTTTAGTACCTAACGATCCGCTTAGCATCCCATTGAAACCCAAATTTTTGTCTTTTTTCAGGATAATGTTCAAAATCCCCCCCACACCTTCCGGATCATATTTTGCCGAAGGATTGGTAATAATTTCGATACGCTGTATGGAAGAGGCGGGAATCTGCTGTAGTGCATCATTCCCTTCGAGGACACTGGGATGTCCGTTGATGAGTACCGTAAAATTGGAAGAGCCGCGCAAGGTCACATTTCCTTCGATATCCACATCAATCGAAGGGACGTTCTCCAGCACGTCCACTGCCGATCCGGCCGAAGCCATAAGGTCTTTGGTCACATTTACCACTTTTTTATCCACTTCGTAGGTGATGCGGGAGCGACTGGCCTTGACCTCCACTCCTTTGAGTGTGGAAGATACGGGAGACAGATAGATCACCGGCAGATTCACCTCTCTCTGCTTTGCCGAAATCATTACAGGGCCTATGGTTTTCACCTGAAAACCAATAAAGTGCACCTTCAGATAGTACTTTCCGTTTTTCAGATTTTTGAAAATAAACCGACCGCTTTTGTCGGTAATGGTACCGTTAACCATGGTGGAGTCGGACAACCGGTAAATGACTACGCTGGTGTATTGCATGGCCACTTTCTCGCCGGCATCTTTTACCTTTCCGGTAATCACACCACCTGTTCCTGTGGACGCGGCATACACCGGTTTTCCGCCATACGGGCGCTGTGCAAACCCCCAGGCGGTCATCATAAGGGCCAACCCAAGAAGAAATATTTTTTTTGTTGTCACTGACATCTTTTTTATTTTAAAGGATAAAGAAAAACTGATTTCAATCTCAAACGGCTTGGTTCAGCCATACTTTGTATAAAAGCCATGCGTTGCGGATTGGGTGGCCCGCTTCCCATGCCTCCTCCCCTGCCTCCGCCCGGCCCATGACCCTGCATCCGCGACATATCCATTTGAAGATAACCTGTTTCAAAAATCACTGAAAACGGTTTTTCTGCGGTTAAATAATCTTTCGGGTGGACAAAAACAGCGGAAAGGGGAATAACTGCTTTGTATAAGAGATGCCCCAGGCTGTCCAATTGTGCCCTGACCCGGATATCCGGTGGCGTCCCCCTGGTCGAATCCTTTTTCGACGGTTGATCAAACCCTTTAAAAACAGGATGCTCTGCCGCCAGTCGCTCATTAAACCTATGTAACTGTTCCTGTGTAGGCCGGTAAGAGCCCTGTTTTTGCATCCGTTCTTTTGAAGGAAACCTGTGGCCCTGGGGACGTTTCCCGTGAACGTGCCGTTGCGGATATTCCACACCAAGGACATGTTTTCCTTTTCCGTTGGGATCTACCCATAAAGTGAAACCGGTCAGCAATGCCTTGCGCTGCACATCCGTGTGCAACATTTTCAATACCACATAAAGGTTGCGGCCATCATTGCGCAAAGCATAGGCAAACCCCGTTTTGGCATCATACATCATGGCATCAACACGAAATCCCGTTTTATCATTGAGCATAAATTGGCCGGTCTGCCTACTGCATTTTATCTCCCGCTTTTTTTTCGGAAACGAAAAAGCCGAAAACAGCAGTATGGCTAAAAGAAAAAGAAGGGTTTTTTTCATCTCACATCTGTTTTGCTCGTGCAAAATTCAAGGAAGACGGGCATTAAAAAAAATCTTTTCTACCTGACGGGGGAACTATCGGACAAACCGTTCCATCCACACGATGAACCTACTGTTATCACACAAAAAAACCTCCCTTTTCACAACAGAAAAGGAAGGCTCATGTGGCTTACCGCTTTTTACCGGTTACCTCGCTATGGTTTCGTTATCCATGGCTACAGCAGATTTCTCAATGGTCATCTTGGTACCTTGTGTACCCACTTCAATTACCACCGTTTTGTCTTTTACTTCCACAATTTTACCATGAATCCCCCCGATGGTGACAATTTTATCTCCTTTTTTCAGGGCTTCGCGAAATTTCTTCAGCGCTTTGTTTTTTTTGGATTGGGGCATAATAAAAAAGAAATAAAATACCACCAGAATCAAAAGAAGGGGCAACAATTGCATCCAGGAACTCTGACCTCCCGGAGCGGCCGCAAGTAATACGAATAATGTACTCATTTTAATAGTTTATTGGTTTATGATTGATAAAATATTCTCTAATTTTAATTGTCTTTAGGCATTTCGACCACCGCTTTAATGCGCAGGACAGTCCTGGCAGGCTTGGTATTGGCCAATATCATAACACTTTTGTTCTGATACCCCATTTTGTATTTGGTATCGAAAGTTACTTCAATATCTCCTTCGCCACCCGGTTGAATCGGTTTGTGGGGATACTTTCCTACCGTACAACCACAGCTTGTACTCACCCGTGAAATACGCAAAGCGGATTTCCCCGTATTTTTAAAATGAAACGTGTATTTGACAATTTCCCCCTGGGTCAACTTCCCGAAATTGTGAACGGTTTCCGTAAAAGTCATCACCGGGGCATCACCCGGCTCCGGAGCTTTTGTTGCCGTTACGGTGGTATTCTTTTGGTCTTGCGATTTTTTTTGCCCTCCGCTTTGGCAGGCCCCTAAAATCAACAAACCGGCAAAAATAAATGCCAACGTCATTCTTCTCTGTATCATTTTTTTCCGTTTTTCCCTGCAAAGATAGTCACAGAACCTTTATAAACCACATTTTTATCTTTATATCCCTGACATTTGAGCACATAAAAATAAGTACCATCCGGCAAATTACCGCCATCCCAGTCGTTATGGTAGTTATCCGATTCGTACACTTTGCGGCCCAGCCGGTTAAAAATAACCAAATGTGTTTTTTCGTAATAGGTATTCAACGGTTTGTACCCGGCATTGCCCTGGGACAATGCAGCACTTTTGGTACCACCTTTCGGTTTAATCACAAAATAATCATTGTATCCATCCCCATTGGGAGTGAACACATTGGGAATAAACAGCTGTACCGGAAAAACATCCACCACATGGGTAAACAGCGTATCACAACCTTGCTGGTTGTACACCGTAAGATAGGCAGTGTAGGTTCCTACCTCATCAAAGGTATGGGTGACTTCCGGTTGAGAATACGAATTGGGGTCTTTATCAAACTCCCAGAAACTGTTGGATATTTTAATGGTATCTTTCGAAAGATTATCAAACGTAAAAGTGATGTGCGGATTTTGGATATAAGCTGTATCGGGCTTGGCAGTAATCTTTACCAACGGGTTGGGATAAGCCCGGGTATAAAAAGTATCCGTCACCGTACAACCGTTGGGATCCATCACACGCACAGAATAATTCTGATGCGCTTGCAACCCCACTGCTACGGAAGGATCTCCCGGGGAAATCTGAATTGGTTTCACATTCCAGAAATACCGGTATTCCGAAGCAGAATAAGCTCCCGAAGCCACGGCCTTCACCTGGGCCGTGTTTCCAATATCCTGGTTGACATCGGTACAGGTCAGTTGCAACTGATGAAACGTTACCTTAATTTCAGGCCGCACATCCATATGCAAAGGAGCGCTGGTACACACATCTCCGGTGGCCGGATCGGTAACGGTGACCGTAAAATCGGCAGGAGCCGTCAGCCGGATCGTTATGGAAGCGGTTGTATCGCCGGTGGACCATTGGTATTTAAAACCCGCCTGTTCCGGAACCGACAGGGTAAACGGGGCATCATAACACACGGGGGAAGCAGCCGATGAGGTAATGGTACAATTCTGACTTAGGGCACTTTGATAAGCACCGAACAACCAAAAAGCCAGTAACAAAAAAGAAGAAAGAAGGGGCAACCCCGGTCTTTTAGGTCTAAAATGCATGCCTCATCCCATTTTTAAAAGATGACAAATATACATGAAATTTTTTCATTCAAATTTACACACAGACGAAGGAAAAAATTTTATAGAAAAGCGAAGCGGTTCCCCCCTGTAAAAAAGATTTTGCACTTTATCTTTATGGCAAAATGGTTTTTTCACATGGGGAATATACACGAAAACTTTTTCATTCCAGGTACCCTTTGTGCTAAATTTTACAAGAAACGGTCTCCAGCCTTTTCTAAAAATCTTCTTAAAAAAAACAGTGGCTCAACAATTCAAGCCAAAAACCTTATCTTTGCGTATGATTCTGAAGAAGATTTTTATTTTATTGTTATCGATGCTGATGACCATCGGACTTTTCGCACAAAACAAGAACCTTTTGAAAAAAGACAAGCAAACGGAAAAAGAGTGGGCCCAAAAGCTGACACCACAACAATATCAGGTATTGCGTCAATGCGGTACCGAACCCCCATTTACCGGGAAATATGTTTTTAACAAAAAAAACGGTAATTATTACTGTGCGGCCTGCGGCGCTTTATTGTTTTCTTCCGGAACCAAATATGATTCGGGGTCGGGCTGGCCCAGTTTTTATGCTCCGGCTGACAACAAAAACATTCTTGAAGTTCCGGACAACAGCCACGGGATGCACCGCATCGAGATCAAATGTGCCCATTGCGGCAGCCACCTCGGCCATGTTTTTCCGGACGGCCCCCGCCCGACAGGTTTGCGCTACTGTGTGAACTCCCTCGCCCTTGATTTCAAAGAAACAAAGGAACGGGAAAAGGAACAAAAGTAAAATCCCGGTTCTGTTTCTATTTTTCCCGGTTCATGAGAAATTCTTTCAGGTCTTGCGGACGGTTTCGCAGCGGAATACTCTTCTTAGGCAGCGACAACCTCATAGCCAGCCTTTCGGGAACAGGGACCTTCGCCGAAATCTCCGCTTCCACAGTTTCATAAAATTTGGCCGGGTGGGCGGTTTCCAAAAATATTCCGGTTACTGCTTTTTCCCGATCCATAAAGGCAGACAGTCCGAGGTAGGCTACGGCCCCGTGGGGATCCGGAATATATCCTGTATTCCGGTAAACCGCCCGAATGGCCTGCCGTGTCTGTTCATCAGTAAAATAAAACGGACTTATGTCTTCCCTGATTTCTTTTAACGAATGGTGATACATTTCACAAATACGTTCCAAATTGCTGGGATTTCCCACATCCATGGCATTTGAAAGGGTGGCCACCGAAGGTCTGGCCTGGAAAATACCTGTCTCCAAGTATTCCTGAAAAACATTGTTCACATTACCTGCCGCCACAAACCGTTTTACCGGCAATCCTGCCTGTTTGGCCAGCAATCCCGCATTCAGGTTTCCGAGGTTTCCGGTGGGAACAGAAACAACCACTTGTTTTTGTAGGTTTTTCAGCTGTCCGTAAGCATAAAAATAATAAATCGATTGGGGCAACAAACGGGCGATATTGATTGAATTGGCAGAGGAAAGGCGCATACGGTCCTTCAATGTTTCGTCGGCAAACGCCGTTTTCACCATCCGCTGGCAATCATCGAAATTACCATCTACCTCAAGAGCGGTAATGTTTCCTCCCAAGGTAGTAAATTGTTTTTCCTGCAACGGGCTCACCTTGCCTTTGGGATACAACACCACCACATCAATGCCCGCCAGGTTAAAAAACCCTTGTGCCACGGCACTGCCCGTATCGCCCGAAGTGGCCACAAGAATGGTAGTTTTGCGGTCTTCCGAAAAAAAGGACACCATACGGGCCAGCGTCCGTGCTCCCACATCTTTAAAAGCCAAAGTAGGGCCATGGAAAAGTTCCAGGGCATATTTTTCTTCTTCAAGGCGAACCAACGGAATGTCAAAAGAAAAAACCTCTTCCATAATCTTTTTCAACACTTCTTCAGGCAAATCGCCGGCCACATAAGGCTTTAGAAAATGGTAACCGATTTCTGCCAACGGCATCCCGGGCAACCGCCGGAAAAAATCTTTTTCCATCATGGGGATGGTTTCAGGAAAATAGAGTCCCCCATCCGGTGCCATACTTTGCAAAACCGCTTCTTTAAATGAAACCCGGGGGGCGCGGTGCCGGGTACTGTAATATCTCATGCGTTTTTAATTTTTGTATCTACCTGTTAATCTATATTTTAAATTCAAAAATACTCATTCCTTTCCTGCAAGATCATAAACTTAACATTCATTCAATGTCCTGCAACCCTGCCGGGCAATGGGTGATGTAAAGGTTTCGTAAGGCACACCGGTAGGACGCAGCACTTGCTGCATGGCTTCCGTCACTTTTTCAGCTGTTTTCCGGCCATCGGACAAGGCAAAAACAGTGGGGCCCGAACCAGAAATACTGCATCCGAGTGCCCCTGCTTCCAAGGCAGCTTGTTTTATCCGGTCGAACCGGGGAATCAGCAACGAGCGTACCGGTTCCACAATGCCATCGTGTAAGGAACGTCCGATTAACGCCATATCTCCTTGGAACAGTCCGGCTACCAGCCCGGCTACATTTCCCCATTGCTGCACCGCATCTTTCAATTGTACGGATTTCCGAAGAATATCGCGGGCATTTTTGGTTTTAACCTCGATCAAGGGGTGCAACAAACTGACAAAAAGATTTTCAGGAACGGGAAGTTGCACCACATCCAAAGGGTCGGTGGAACGGACCAGCGTAAAACCGCCGAAAATATTGGGGGCCACATTGTCGGCATGGGGCACGCCGGAAGCCAACGCTTCACCCAGCATGGCAAATTGAACCAGTTGGCTTTCGGAAAACGGTTTACCAAACAGCACATTTATTCCGAAAGCCGCCCCGCCTGCACTGGCACCGCTGGAGCCCATACCGCTTCCCGGGAGGATGCCTTTTTTCATTTCAATGAGGACACCCCCGGCCGGTTGAATTTCTTTCAAAAGGGCCAAAGCCACCACACCGGCCACATTTTTTTGGGGATCCGCCGGTAGCTCAGGAAAATTATGCATCACCAGCCGCACTTCTTTTTCCGGGATTCTCCTGAATGTCATTGTGTCACCGGCATTTTCCACTGCAAAGCCCATGATATCAAAAGCACAAGCTACATTGGCAACAGTTGCCGGTGAAAACAAGGTTATTTCGTCCTTCTTTTCCATGTTTTGTTACGAAATTTTTATTGGTTTACAATAGAAATAATATCGGCAAACACACCGGAAGCGGTCACTTCGGCGCCGGCGCCGGCGCCTTTGATCACCAGAGGTTGTTCACTGTACCGCTGCGAATAAATGAGCACAATGTTATCTTTCCCATCCAACCGGTAATAAGGTTCCGACGCATCAACCTGTTGCAATCCCACACTGGCTGTACCACGGTCAAACGTGGCCACGTATCGCAATTTCTTACCTTTTTCGTCAGCCTGCCGGCGAAGAGACTCAAAGAAATCATCATACTGTTTGAGTTGTACCATAAAATCCTGCACCGAGGAAGTTTGCATGAGTTCCTCCGGCAAAAAAGGCTGAATGGTAACTTCCTCCGGTTCCAGGGGATAACCGCTTTCCCTGGCCAAAATCAGTATTTTACGCATGACATCTTTCCCGCTCAGATCAATACGCGGGTCGGGTTCGGTATATCCTTCGGCACGGGCACGGGCCACCACTGCCGAAAAAGCCATCTCCGCATCAAAATGGTTGAAAATAAAATTGAGGCTGCCCGAGAGTACGGCAGTAATACGGAAAATCCGGTCTCCGCTTTTGACCATGTCGCGCAATGTTTTCAATACCGGCAACCCGGCCCCCACATTGGTTTCGTACAAGTACTTTTTTTTCATACGTAACGCCGTGTCGTTTAGCTGCTGATACAGAGCATATGAAGAGGAAGAGGCTACCTTGTTGGATGCTACCACACTGATACTGCTTTGCAATATTTTTTGGTAAAGTCCGGACACTTCTGCACTGGCCGTATTATCCACAAAAATCGAATTACGCAAGTTTAAGGCGTTCATTTTTCGCAGAAAAACATCACTGTCCATGGGCTCTCCCTTTTCCTCCAGGAGATTTTTCCATCTTTCAAAGTCAATTCCCTTCGTATCAAAAAACATTTTCCGGCTGTTTCCAAGGGCAACCACTTTTATTTTTAAAGCATATTCTTTTTTCAGGTAGTCGTACTGACGTTTCAATTGATCCAACAATGCGGAGCCCACATGGCCCACACCCATCATAAACAGGTGAATTTCTTTATAAGGTGACAGGAAAAAACGTTCGTGCAAAACATTGAGTGCTTTGGTTACATCGGCTTCTTTCACCACAAACGATATGTTTCTTTCGGTGGAGCCCTGTGCTATGGCCCGAATGTTCACCCCGTTTTTTCCAAGAGCATCAAAAGCTTTGCCGCTCAATCCGATGGAAGATTTCATATTATCGCCCACAATGGCAACTATTGATAAATGTTTTTCTATTAACAGCGGGTCAATGTTCCCCAGTTTTCGTTCCGAGTAAAATTCCTGCTCTACCGCTTTTTTGGCTTTTTCTTCATCGGCCGGTTTTACCGCCACGGTAATGGAATGTTCGGAAGAAGCCTGCGTGATAAAAATCACGTTGACATGATGCTGCGAAAGGCAGGAAAAAAAACGGGCAGCTGTCCCTGTTACCCCTACCATGCCGCCGCCTGTCAGGGTCAGCAAAACAATATGCTCAATGTGCGAAAGACCTTTTACCGGTTTGCCATCAGGGGTTCCGTCACGGTCGATGAGGGTTCCTGCTAATTGAGGGTGAAAAGTATTTTTAATCCATACCGGAATATTTTTCTTCATCACCGGCTGGATACTGGGCGGGAAAACCACTTTTGCCCCAAAATGAGACATTTCCATCAATTCGCTGTAAGAAAGTTTTTGTAAAGGCATGGCGCTTTCTACATAAGACGGGTCGGCGGTCATAACGCCATCCACATCGGTCCATATCTCCAGCACTTTCGCCCCCAGCATAGCCGCCACCAGCGCAGCAGTATAATCCGAACCGCCCCGTCCCAACGTACTGGGAGAACCGTTAACCGTGGAAGCCAAAAAACCCGGAAGAAAAATATGCCCGTTGATTTCCCCTAACTTTTTATTGATCTTCCGGGCCGTTTCGTCTGTCAAAACGCGGGCATGCCCCACATTTTCATCGGTAATGATTACTTCACGCGCATCCACAAACCGGATGGGGATGCCGTGATATTGAAAAGCTTCTGACAACAAGTATCCCGAAAGCCGTTCACCAAAAGAAAGTAAACGGTCGCGGATACCGGGATTCAGTTCGCGAAGCAAAAAGATGCCGAGGCAAACATCTTCCAATTCATTCAGAATCAATTTAAGGGATGCTTTAATGCTCCCCTGGTCCTGCAAACGGAAAAGATCTTCCACCACTTCGAGATGTCGTGATTCCACTTCACGTAAAATTTCTTTGTACCCTTCTTCTCCTTTCCGGGCCATTTTACCACACTGCTCCAGCCGGTTGGTAATACCCCCGAGCGCCGATGCCACCACCACCAAACGGTCTTCCCGGCTTTTACTTTTTACAATTTCAATGACTTTTTTTATGTTTTCAGCCCGGGCTACCGAACTTCCGCCAAATTTTAAAACGATCATTTTTTATTTTTTTAGCAACAGAATTATGAATGGAAAACGGAAACATAACACGGCTTCCGCTTTTGTGATAAACAGGGAAATTCCCCCAAAGGATGCTATAACTTACTGAACCCCCTAAGGGGTTGTGGTGGTGGTAGTATACGCAGACGCATGGCACCTGCTACCGGAACCGGCAGGCCCGGCGGTAACAAAAGAGGCGGTTATTTGAAAAATATAATCCATGTGTTTGCTTTTCCGGGGTAAATGTAGAAAAAAAATGTTACGCCCGGCAACATACCGGAAAAAATATTCGTCTTATGAAAAAAGAGGCCGGAAAAAAACCAAAAGTAGTCCTACTTGAATTTGGGTTTAAAGGTATCGTAGCTTAAAGGCAACCGTGTAAACTGTACAAAATAATTGGTAATATCCGTATAATTATTATTGTTAGCAATAAAAGAATAATGCGTCCCGGCTTTCAGGGCAAGGGTGTCTTTGCTGTCGATAACCACCGTTTGGGCACTATCCACATTAACGGCCTTGAAGATCACCTTTCCGGCACCGAGTTTCTCGATGAGCCAAACAGCATTTTCTTTAAACGTAACATGGGCTATCTTATCACCGTAGGTACTTAGGTTATAAGCAATTTGAAAAGTATCGGGCGGATTTATGATGGGATCGAGGTAGCTGTACAGTGGAATTTGCGGTCCGGAAGGAGTTTTATTACATTCGGAAGCCGAGAGCACGACAAGCCCCAAAATGGCTATCAAAAAAAGCCTGGTATAGTTTTTCATAATGGCAAGATTTCGTTTTGTGACAAATTTAAACATTTCTGCCACAGCAGTTTTTATATTTTTTACCGCTGCCACACGGACAAGGATCATTACGTCCCACTTTTTTGGCCACTTTCACCGGCTGAGGTTTCACTTTTTGCTGTGTGTCGGCATGGGCTTGTGATAACAAATCGCCGCGTTGTTCCTTGATTTTGGAACGGTCAATCCCCCTGTTGATATGGGCTTCTTTAAAAGCAGCCTGATTCGGATTATAAATATCGGCCCGGATAAGATAAGAAACCACTTCGCGGTTAATCTTTTCAATCATGGCCTTAAAAAGGTTGAACGATTCGAATTTATATACCAGCAACGGGTCTTTTTGTTCGTAAGAGGCGTTTTGCACCGATTGTTTCAAATCATCCATTTCACGAAGCTGTTCTTTCCAGGCCTCATCAATGGTACTCAACACAATACCTTTTTCAAAAGCGAGAGGAATTTCTTTTCCTTCCGATTCCACTGCTTTTTTCAGGTTGGCAATAATCTGCACCTGTTTTTGTCCATCGTAAAACGGGATGGCAATATTTTCGTACTGGGTTTGGTTTTCATACACATCTTTTACCACCGGCAGGGTTTGTTCGATCAGGCGCTGCCGTTTCAAAAGATAGCTTTTATAGACTTTATTGTAAAGTTTTTCGGTTATCTCTTCCGCGGGCAGCGAAAGAAATTCTTTTTCTGTCACTACCGGCTCGGTTGACAACATCCGAATGAGCTGCATCTTAA
Source organism: uncultured Lentimicrobiaceae bacterium (assembly GCA_964473895.1). Classification (GTDB taxonomy): domain Bacteria; phylum Bacteroidota; class Bacteroidia; order Bacteroidales; family F082; genus Sulfidibacterium. The sequence goes on from CAYYRE010000034.1 coordinate 19,402, forward strand.
AATTCTCGTAGTCGGCATTTTCCTGATTTTCGGTAACAATTTGTTCACACAAATCGTACATCATATTGGAAATGTCCATGGCGAGACGGTCGCCGAAAAGGGCATGCCGCCGTTTTTTGTAGATGACCTCGCGCTGGGTATTCATAATGTCGTCGTACTCCAGCAATCTTTTCCGGATACCGAAGTTATTTTCTTCCACTTTTTTCTGGGCACGTTCGATGGATTTGGTAATCATCGAATGTTGAATTACCTCTCCTTCTTTCAATCCGAGGCGGTCCATAATGCCTGCCACACGCCCCGAACTAAACATACGCATCAGGTCGTCTTCGAGCGAAACATAGAACTGTGAGCTGCCGGGATCGCCCTGACGTCCGGCACGGCCGCGCAACTGACGGTCTACCCGCCTGGAGTCGTGGCGTTCGGTTCCGATAATGGCAAGACCGCCGGCTTCCACCACTCCGGGCCCCAACTTAATGTCGGTACCACGCCCGGCCATATTGGTAGCAATGGTAACTTTTCCGGCTTGACCGGCCTCTTTAATGATTTGTGCCTCTTTATAATGTAACTTGGCATTCAAAATATTATGGGCAATATGCCGTCTTGTGAGCATTTTGCTCAATAATTCGGAGGTTTCTACCGATGTGGTACCCACCAGGACGGGGCGTTTCTGGTTCACCAGATTTTCAATTTCATCAATAACGGCAGCATATTTTTCCCGTTTGGTTTTATAAACCAAATCATCCCGGTCGTCACGAATCACCGGTTTGTTGGTGGGAATAACCACCACATCCAGTTTGTAAATATCCCAAAACTCGCCCGCTTCCGTCTCTGCCGTTCCGGTCATACCGGCCAGCTTTTTGTACATCCTGAAATAGTTCTGCAAGGTAACCGTAGCATACGTTTGCGTGGCAGCCTCCACCTTCACATTTTCTTTGGCTTCAATGGCCTGGTGTAAACCATCGGAATAGCGGCGGCCTTCCATAATACGCCCGGTCTGCTCATCCACTATTTTGATCTTGTTGTCCATGATCACATATTCCACATCTTTTTCGAAAAGTGTGTAGGCCTTGAGCAACTGAATGACCGTATGGACACGTTCCGATTTAATGGAATAATCGTTGATCATCTCATTTTTCTTCTCCAACAGGTCTTTTTCATCGAGCCCCATATTCTCCAACTCGGCAATCCGTTCGCCAATGTTGGGAAGAATGAAAAATTCGGGATCGTTGTATGATTTGGTCAGCAGGTCAATCCCTTTTTCGGTCAGATCGGCCGTGTTGTTTTTCTCATCAATAACAAAATAAAGTTCATCATCGATGATGTGCATGTTTTTGGCCTGTTCCTGCAGGTAAAAACTTTCGCGCCGCTGCATCAGCGCTTTATTTCCTTCTTCACTCAACAATTTGATGAGGGCATGGTTTTTGGGCAATCCGCGGTAAGCCCTGAAAATCAAATCACCCGCTTTGTTGAGTTCATCTCCTTTGGGATTGGTTTTAAGGATTTTTCGTGCTTCGGCAATGAGATGAGATACCAGATTTTTCTGGGCATTATAGAGTTTCTCCACATCCCCTTTCAGTTTGTCAAACTCATGTTTTTCACCTGCCGGTGTAGGACCGGAAATAATCAAAGGCGTCCGGGCATCGTCAATGAGTACTGAGTCCACCTCATCCACAATACTGTAATTGGGTTCACGCTGCACCATTTCTTCCGGGTCGCCTGTCATGTTGTCACGCAGGTAATCAAATCCGAATTCATTGTTGGTTCCGTATGTCACATCGGCCAGATAGGCATTGCGCCGTTCGGGGGTATTGGGTTCATGTTTGTCAATACAATCCACTTTCATACCGTGAAACTCCAACAGCATGCCCATCCATTCCGAGTCGCGCTTGGCCAGATAGTCGTTAACCGTCACCACATGGACGCCTTTACCCGGCAGGGCATTCAGATAGACCGGCAGGGTAGCCACCAGCGTTTTCCCCTCACCGGTGGCCATCTCGGCAATTTTCCCCTGGTGCAGCACCACGCCTCCGAAAAGCTGTACATCGTAATGCACCATGTCCCATGTAATCAGGTTACCGCCAGCCATCCACTGGTTTTTGTAATAGGCCTTATCGCCTTCGATGCGCACATTTTCCATTTGAGTAGCCAGGTAGCGGTCGTGGTCGTTGGCCGTAACCACCACTTCGTCGTTATCTTTGAAGCGGCGTGCCGTTTCTTTCATAACGGCAAATGCCTCGGGCAACAGCTCGTCCAGAATCTCCTGGGTTTTATCATATATGTGGGTGGAAAGTTTATCGATCCGTTCGTAAAGCTTTTCCTTTTCGTGCAAAGGTATGTCCAGATCACTTTCCACACGCTGTTTCAGTTCGGTCAATTCTTTTTCTTCTTCGGCAATGTGGGCCGCAATTTTTTCTTTGAATTCCTGCGTTTTGGCGCGCAGGGCATCATTGCTCAGATCTTTAATGCTTTCGTAAGCTTCTTTTACTTTGTTTACGATAGGATTAATGGCCTTCCTGTCCCTGGTGGCCTTATCCCCTAAAACCTTTTTTATAAAACCAATCATAATATTTTATCCTTGAGATCTTTTTTAATCAATTATTGTTCCGAAGTTATCAAACCAGATTCTTGTCTTTCAGATAACCAACGTAAAAACCGGTGCAAAGGTATTGAAAGCCGCTTAATTTTGTATTCTTTTTTTAAAAG
>CAYYRE010000035.1:0-21741 GCA_964473895.1 uncultured Lentimicrobiaceae bacterium
GGGGTCATCAATGTACTGTTCACTGTACTGTCGTTGTTTATGATCGACAAACTGGGAAGGCGTAAACTCTATTTCATTGGGCTGAGTGGTATTGTGGCATCCCTCATGGCACTCGGACTGGTATTTGCTTTTCACACGACCCTTGGCGACTTGGGAAAATGGCTGGCCATAGGTTTTGTTTGGGTGTACATTGCCTTTTTTGCCATAAGTCTCGGTCCGTTGGGATGGTTGATTATTTCCGAAGTTTTTCCGTTACGCGTCCGCGGCATCGGTTCCTCCATCGGGTCGCTTTCCAACTGGTTTTTTAACGGTGTGGTGGCTTTTACGTTTTTCAAAATCGTTAAACTTTTCACCGCTGCCGGAACAGGCATCATCACCCACGAAAAAATTTACAACGACGTAACCCATACTTTTGTAACCAAAGCCGTTGACAACGGCAACCCGGCCGGTGCCTTCTGGTTTTATGCTTTCATAGGGATCCTCGGCCTGGTATGGGGCTATTATTTCTTACCGGAAACCAAAGATGTCCCCCTTGAAAAAATTGAGGAACATTGGCGGAATGGAGGGAAACCAAAGGATCTGAAGGTATAAAACCGCCTATTTATTCTTTGAAATGATTGAGGTGAACACTCCCCTTCCGGGGAACCGAATGGCATCGCGTGCAAACCGGTTTTGTTTTGGGATTGACCGGTTCGAAAGTGTGCGGTTTATGGCAATCGATGCATCCGAAACCTTTGTGGGAAACACTGACATATACACGGCTGTCGCCTCCCTGAGGACCCAAATTTATGTCCTGAAACGAAACGGAAGGTTCATCCCCTTCGTCGCGGGGATCGTGACAAGAATTACAAAGCTTTGTAGACAACACCTTTAAAGAACCTTGGTGCGGATAAACATAGGTTTCCGTGTCACCCGTTTTAAGTGAAATAACCTTTTGATAAGCCTCGGGAAGATTTGCCAGAGCGATATACCGGTCTTTCCAGGGCCCGTCCAGTACCGATCCGTATTTTGCCAACAAGGCAGGAGTGTGGGTAGCCAAATCGTGACAAACTTCGCATCTTACCGCATGCCAACCGGTTTGGTTTTTCACGGTCCATTTTCCCTTGGGAGAACCCACTCGGTTTACCGGTGTTACAAAATACCCTACCCCCAGCGGAACTTCAAAAGGAGAATGGCATTTCAAGCAACTGTTATTCAATGGTTCTTCCGCATTGTGCTTTGGGTCGGTCAAAACACCATCCGCAGGCAGAGCATGTAAATCCTCCGGATTGGACCATTGTTCAAATTGTTTTGTGTGGCAATTCCGGCAACTCTTTCCGGCGGTAGGAGGATGTTTTTGTTGAACGGCGGCTACAAAAAGAAAGAAAGCCCCCATCACCAAGAGCATCAACCAAGTTATTTTCGTTTTTTTCATACTGACCCTTTTTTACCGGTATCAGTTTTCTGGGTATAGTCTTCAGCCTTTCTGTATAAACAAATTATCCGGTGTAAAGCACCGGATAATTTGTTAAAATAGAAAATGCAATAACCGGAATTTATTTTCCGGAAAGCATTTCGTCAATGGCTTTGCAGGCACGGAAACCGTCGGCAATGGCCGAAATGGCATCGGCGGTACGGTTCACGGCATCGCCACCGGCAAACACCTTCGGATCGCCGGTTTGTTGTTTTTCGTTGACCACAAAACGGCCCCGTTCAATTTTGATTTTTTCAAGAAATTCTTCCGGCAGGAAGCTGTAATCACCCATTTGGCCGATGGCAGCCATAACGGCTGTTGCCTCGAGGATGGTGTTGCTGCCTTCGATGGCCACCGGTCGCGGACGTCCGCCTTTGGGATCGGGGACCATTTCGGCTTTCAGATATTCCACCGCTTTGACACGGCCGTTTTCATCTTTATGGATTTTAATGGGAATACCTTGCGGAATAATATGAACGCCTTCCTGCTCGGCACCTTCGATTTCTTCCCAATCAGCCGGCATGTCTTCCACACGACGACGGTACAGGATGGTTACTTCGGCACCCAAACGGCGACTGACACGGGCCGCATCAATGGCTACGTTACCACCTCCCACAACAACCACTTTATCTCCGATATCCACTTTTTCGCCGGAATTGATCATGTAGAGGAAGCGGAACGCCTGCATGGAGCCTTTGGCATCGTCGCCATCCACACCCAACGGCCAGGCATCGGGGAAACCAACACCCATAAAGACGGCATCGTATTTGTCGTAAATTTCTTTAAAGCTAATATCCTTGCCCACTTTGGTGTTGAAGAGGATTTTTACTCCAATGCTCTTGATATAGTCGATCTGTTTATCTAAACTATCAATGGGGAAGCGGTATTTCGGAATTCCGTACATGGTAGCTCCGCCGGCCTTGGCATTGGCTTCGTAAATGGTTACATCGTATCCGCGCAAAGCGAGATAATAAGCTGCCGTAAGTCCGGAAGGACCGGCACCAATGATGCCTACCGTTTTACCGTTGGGCTCCCTGATTTCGGGATTCACAATTTCGCGTGTAATATCGGCCGTAGCAGCTGTTTCGGTAGCATAACGTTTCAGCCAGCGAATGGCCAGTGCTTCACCGCGGGTGGCAATGGCACACACATCTTCACAACGGCGGGTACACACTTTACCGCACATCTCGGGCAACGGGTTGTTGTCGTAAATAATCCGCACGGCATCGGCATCGTTACCGGAAGCAATGGCGTTGATATACTCCGGAATATGCATATGCTCGGGGCACACTTCGGTACACAACCCACAACTGATACAACGGCTGGCTTCGGCGCGTGCTTCGGCTTCGCTGTACCCCAAAACGACCTCGGCAAAACTTTTCACCCGTTCTTTGCCTTCCAGTTCCGGCATAGGTACACGGTTGAAGACGTTCAGCGAAGTTTCTTCGGTACTGAAGAAAGAGATATTTTCTTTGCCCTCCGGATTGTCTTTACCGGGTGTCCACAAGAAAGAATCGGGATCTTCGCTCACATAAAGGTAATCTTTGGTCAGACTCAGGCTGCCGGTAGGGCAAACCTCCACACAAAGGGCACACCAGCAGCAACGGCCGTGGTCGATACGCGGACGCAGTCCTGAGTCGCCTTTTTTACCTTCAATGCCTTCCAGCTGAATCATATCGATGGCAGCATTCTGACAGATGGTGGAGCAGTTCCCACAGCCGATACATTCATCAAGGTCATTATAGTGGAAACCCCGATACCGGTCGGCAGCTTCTTTTGACTCTTTCGGATAAGAGATGGTATGTGGCTTTTTCCCGAACTGCTTTAAGGCGGTCAGGGGTTTGAGTGTTCCGTTTAGATCAAAAAAGCTCATATCTTTTTTTGTTTTATCAAATACAACTGATTAACGTTCAATTTCGGGAGGACAAGTTCCCAAGCTGTTCATAATGGCGGATACATCAGCCACATTGGCGCCGATAAGTACCTTTTCGAGTAATGTAATGGCGTGTACATAGGCAGCTCCCCTAAAGTGTGTTCTGCGGGGGTGTGTACTACCATCGCTTACAATGTACATACCTACCTCACCACGGGTGGCTTCGGTACGGGCATAAGCATCCCCTTTGGGCAGTGCCCACTTGTGCGGATTGGGAATCCGGTTGTAATATTCGCCGGAAGGCATTTTTTCAATCACCTGACGGATAATACGAATCGATTGTCTGATTTCCTGACGACGGACCATAGCCCTCGACCAGATGTCTCCCCCTTCGTGTGTCGGGACAATAAAATCTAGTTTATCATACACTTCATACGGATCATCGATACGGATATCGCTTTTGATACCGCAACCGCGCAAAACAGGCCCAACAACACCCCATTCCACCGCTTTTTCTTTAGGAATAATTCCCACACCCTGGGTTCTTTTCTGGAATATGGTGTTATCAAACATGAGGTCATCGTAATCTTTCAACCGTTTTTCCATGTAATCCATGGTTCGTAAGACTTTGTCGGCAAACCCTTCCGGAAGGTCACGCCGTACCCCGCCCGGCCAAATATACATGTGATAAACACGGCCGCCGGTGAGTTCCTCAAAAAGGTCCAGGATATAGTTCCGGTCACCCACCGACCATTGTCCCATGGTGTACAATCCCAGCGAGCCATTTTGGCCGCCATACCACAACAGGTAAGAACCCATGCGCGCCAGTTCGAGCATCAGGACACGGATATATTTCGCCCTTTCGGGGACTTCACGTCCTTCGAGCAATTCGACGGCACGGGCATAGGATTCTTCCACGGGATCGGGTTCAGGAACACAAAAACGGCACAGAAGAGTGAAAGCTTGTAGCCAGTTTCTTCGTTCCTGTAGTTTTTCGAAAGCACGGTGCAGATATCCCACTTCCGTGGTTGCTTTTACAATGGTATCTCCCTCCACTTTAAGGCGAACCATCATATTTCCGGTAATCCCCGGGTGCTGGGGGCCTAAATATAGTGTTGTTGCTTTTTCTCTCATTTTATCTCGAGTATTTTTTTGCAAAATCAGGAATTTCCTCGCCATCGCGGTTGGCAATGGTTTCGCGTACATCTTGTGCATCTTCACGACCCGGACGATGCCAGAAAGTTTTTTCGGCATAGGCGGCGGTATCAAAATCACGCCGGTAAGGCGGTGGACCCTGCCAGTCTTCCAGGATAAACTCATCAGGAGCAACCAGCCCAGTAAACTGAACGCCATACAACTCACGGAATTCCCTTTCGTAAGTATTCAGCTGGGGCCAAATCATGTCCATATTTTCCATAACCGGATGGTCACGGTCAACACGTGTCCGGATAAAGATTTTCATCTTTTCGGCGGGTGACCAAACGATAAAAACCAGCTCCAGTTGTCCCTCTTCGAGCCAGTCCACGCAACTGGCATGCGAAAGGTGGATAAATCCCATTTCTTCTTTCACATAAAGCAATATGGAGGGCACCGCAGTAGGATCTGCCGTGAAATCAATGCGGTTATATTTAAAGTCGTTTTTCTCCTGAATATCAGGAAATGCGGTCTTTAAACGTTTTATCAGTTGTTTTTTTAATTCCTTCATCATAAACAGCTTTTACCAGTTATATTCGGGCATAACCCAGTTGGGAATAATTTTCTTTTGGTTGGCACGATACCATTCCAGGTTGTCTTTATACTGTTGTGCCCCGTTGGCACGGCCTTCCGCAATACGTTTTTGAAGTTGTGCAAAACCGGAAAGAACCGCTTCGGGACGCGGCATACAACCGTTAATGTAAACATCCACCGGAAGGTATTTATCCAACACTTTAATGGTATTGTACGAATCGTAATACATTCCGCCGTTGATGGTACACGAACCAAAACCGATAACGTATTTGGGATCTTGCATTTGCTCGTACACCCGGATAACCCTTTTGAGGGTTTTCACGGTGAGGTAACCGGTAATCAAAAGCACATCCGCCTGCCGCGGTGTAGCAGCACCCCGCACACCGAGCCGTTCGGCATCATAACGGGATGTCATGGTTGGTGGAATTTCAATGGCTCCGCAACCGGTTCCATAAGCCAGTACCCAGATGGAATGCTTGCGCGCCCAGTTCTGGATAAAATCCACTATTTTTTGAGAATTTTTATCGTTTATCATAGTCGTATCGAATTAAAATAAAACAGCTTGCAAGATGGCCAACAGTCCGAAAAAACTGGGCCATCCCCAAAACCATCTAATGGATTGTTCGGTTCTGTAACGTACGGTTGTCAAACTATATAATACAGGGATCAGGTATAAGGCAAATGTTTTCAACAACAGCAAAAGAATGTTGTCGGCACCGCCCATAAACAAATCAACATAGAGGGTCAGTTTGGCAAAGGCAAAAACAGAGCCTGAGGACATCATGGTAAACAAATATTTACCACCGTTTTCGGAGGCCGGCCCCGAAGCGATTTCCGCCGGTGCAATCACCACATCAAAAGGCGAATAACCGAACATCCCAAACATAGCCATTACGGCAGCTATAAACGCAAAGGGTGAAGAAAACATCAGCCAGGTACCGCTCTGTGCCTGCACATGCATCAAATCGACAATGGAGGTGGTGTGGTATTGAATCATCAAAGCCACAATAGCCAACACCCAGGGAATCTCATAACCCACCATTTGGCTCAAACCACGGGTAATCCCTATGGCGGAATTGGGATTTCCGGTTTGTCCGGCACCCAGTGCCATACCAAGAGGCCCGAGGGTCATAATGTAAAGCAGAAATATCAAATCACCCTGAAAGTTCAGGTTCGGAAACCAATTGTTATGTGTCAAAACGGGAACAATCATCACCGTCATAACCGAAGAAATCATCAAAAAGGCCGGACCAAGATGTTGCATAACCCCGAACTGAACAGCCGTTTTTTTGGAAGCCAGCTTAGCGGCATCAATAAAGTTCTGATACCACGGCGGACCTTTCCGGTTTTGCACACGGGCCGTAATCTTACGGTTTAACCCACCGTAAGTCATCCCCACAACAAAGGCTACGAGAAAAGTAGCCACAGCACCTAAAATATCCATTAACACTGTTTTCATTGATCTATATTTAGATTAGAACAAAACATTCTTAAACAACAAAACGATAACCACAAACACAATGGCGTAAAGCACATAAGTCTGCCCGTTGCCGGTATAGACCCTTCGCATAAACTGGAATAGGGATTCCAGCCCTTCGCCGATTTCGGTATAATACTTGTCAATTTGCCTCCGCATGGCAGGCGCTACCGCCCGCAGGAAAGGCTGCATAAAGCCTATCGAGAAAGTAAAGTTTTCGTTTTCGCCAAGTACTTCGCCCGAACTGCTAATGTCTTTAGTCCCAACCTTACGGGTGTTTTTATAGCCTTTCCAGGTAAGGAAAATAGCAAAAAAGACAAAAATAGAAAGGATGTAGTAAAGTATGGGCTGCAAGACAACCTGATTACCCCATGAATTAAAAATGACAGAAGTTTCCCAAAGATGTTTATAGGTATCTATAAAGCCAAGGTCCACCAACCCGTTATTAATAGGTTTAAGAATAATCCCGGGAAACGTACCAAGGACAAACATAAAGGCGGCCATAATCAACATGGGAACAACCATAACGGCAGGGGCTTCTTTCACATGTTCCCACTCTTTTTCTTCCTGTCCGAGGAAAAAACCGAACAAAAACTTGTAACAATACAGGAAAGCGGCAGTACTGGAAAAGAAAATCACAATGACCAACAGATAATGGTTGCTGGTAATGAGTGATTCGTAAAGCATCCATTTTCCCACAAAACCACCCAAAGGAGGAATTCCGGCCAAAGCAATAATGGCAAACAGCGCAGCCACAAAGGTCCAGGGCATCTTGCGGATCAGACCGGTTACTTCTGTAAAGTTAGTGGTTCCGGTTTGTTTTTCCACAGCCCCGGTAACCATGAACAAAGTCCCTTTAAACAGCGCATGCATCAAGGCCAGAAACAAACCGGCCAACATACCGAGTTCGGTGCCTATGGCAATTCCGGTAATGATATAACCCAGCTGGGCAACCGAAGAATAGGCCAAAAGTTTTTTGGCATCATCCTGTTTAATGGCCCACAAAGTACCGAGGGCGGCTGTAATACCGCCAAGCCAGGCAATCACTTCACGGAACCAAAATCCTTGCGGAATTTGGTTGACCATGGTCACCAAAACTATCACCATCCCGTAAACACCCATTTTGGACAAGGCACCGGAAAATACACTGGTATAAGCCATCGGAGCGTTGCTGTATGCTCCCGGGGCCCACACGTGCAAAGGCATCATGGCGGCTTTTACGCCGAAAGCCATCAAAAACAAAATGGGAATCCATATTTGCATGCTCAGATTCATGTTGGGATAGGCATTGATCATTTGGCCGATGCTGAATGAACCGGTTACATGATGTACCATCACAATCGCCATCAACATGGCATACGCCCCAATGGCACTAAACACAAAATATTTTATTCCGATACGTTGGATATCATTTCCGCTATAGATGGTCATAAGATAAGAGGACCAGGTCATGATTTCCCAGAAAATAAAGAAAGAGATCAAATCGATGCTGAGCAATATCCCCATCATGGACATAATGCTCAGGATAAAGTTAAAATAAAAATAGCCGCGGCGTTCTTTGCCTTTCATAAAGCCGACAGCATAAATGGCGGCCATGGAGCCCAAGCCGAGGACAATGAGCGAAAAGAGCCAGCTAAAATGGTTCAGCCCCCAATGCAATTGAATGCCTCCGAGTACCAGGCTGGCCGAATCGGCAATTTTTACGTTACTGAAAAACAATCCTGCCGGGACCAAAACAGAAGCAAGGAACAGCAGGTCCTGAAGCACTTTGCTCAGTTTTCCGGCAAAGTAGGTTAAAACCGCACCACCGAGAAAAACCAAAAATATTATATGTATCATTTCCATAGTATTATCTTCTTTGCGGTTATTTTAATGAAAGAACATTATGAATATACTGGGTTTTATCCATCAAACTGGCAGAAGCTTTGTGCAGAACCCCCGTCACGGCATCGGGATAAAAACCAATGACAAGGATAATAGCACCCAAGACAAGCATAACCATCAACGCGTTGACAGTGGGCCGTTGGGGTTGGATATTTTCTTCTTTTTTAAAGAAATAAACCCGGTTAACCACCCGCAGGTAGTACACCAACTCAATGACACTCACAATCAGTACAAGGGCCATGATGAGGATCATATTACTGTCTGCAGCAGCAGTCATCACCGCCAGCTTACTCCAAAATCCGGCAAAAGGCGGTAACCCCACAATGGCAAAAGCGCCGAGTGCGAACAACAAGGAAGTAATGGGCAAGTATTTCGACATCCCGTTCACTTCGCTGATTTTTTTCTCCACAGAGTTATATGTCAGATAACTTCCCGAGAAGAAAAGCAGTGACTTAATAATGGCATGGTTCAGCATCAAAAACAAAGCGGCAAAGACCCCTTCTTTGGTACCGAACCCGAAAGCCACCAACACCAGCCCCATTTGGCCGATACTGGAATAAGCCAGCATGCGTTTGAGTTTTTCCTGACGAATAGCCGTTGTTTCAGCAATAATCAGGGTAATCATTCCGATAATGATCAGGAAATTGAAAGTCCCCGAAAGGTCGAAAATGGTATAGGTATAACGTATAATGGCATATACGGCGGCTTTCACTACAATACCGGCAAAAGCGGCACCTACCGGCCCGGGTGCTTCGGCATAAGCATCAGGCGCCCACCCGTTGAGCGGAAAAATCTCGGCTTCAATGCCAAGGGCCGTAACAAATAAAATGTAAGAAATAATTTTATACTCCGGTTTCATTCCGTGGATCCGGTTGGCAATGTCGGCCATGTTCAGCGTGCCGAGCTGCGAATAAATGATCATAATGGCCAACAACAGGAAAGTGGATGCAATGGAGCCCATCATCACATATTTAAATGAGGCTTCGGCACTGTTTCTTCCTTTGTAAAAAGCCGTTAAACCATAGGCTGAAATACTGGTAATTTCGATAAAGACGAACATATTGAAAATATCGCCCGTAAGTACAATACCGACCGATCCGGTGATGAGCATCATCAGCATCAAAAAGTATTTCAGGGCAGGCTCGTAATCCACATTTCTTTTAAAGCGGTAGCTGTAAGCCCAGACGAGCAGTCCCAAAAACTCCATCAGCACCACCAAAAATCCAGAGAAAGCACTGAATACCAGGTTAATCCCAATGGGGGGTACCCAACCGGCAATCACTTCAATGATGGGGCCGTGCACCAAAACATGGTCCAGCAGGTTCACAGACAATATCAACAAATAGGTGAGCACCAGTCCCGGCACAATCCTGACCAGTTCTTTCCATATCATCCCGAGCAGCGGAATTAAAAAGGCCGCCAAAAGGGGAATTGCTACAAATAATACCGGAGTTCCTACCATTTTAAATTCTTTATTTCGTCAATATTTAAAGTACCATGATGTCTGTACAAGCGAATAACCAGCGCGAGGGCCACAGCCGTCACACCAAAGCCGATCACAATGGCGGTGAGCACAAGGGCTTGCGGTACCGGGTCGGTCATTTTACTCACCGTTTTGAAATTTTCCAAAAAACCCGGCGAAAAAATGGGGGCGGTTCCTCCTTTGTAATAACCCAAAGCCACAATCAGCAGATTCAGTCCCGAATCGATCACCGAAAGTCCGATGACAATTTTTAACAACGACTTTTTCACCATGGCGCCGTAAAAGCCGATAAGCATCACCAGTACGGCGGTGCCGTAAACGGCGTAATCTAAGTAATGAAATAATGTATTATCCATTTTTTTCGCCTTTTTCGTGTAAAACAGTATAAATAACACCGGTGAGTTCTGCTCCCACTTTAAAGCCGACGGCAATATAGATGATGGGGATCACGCCGCCGCTGAACAAGTTGTTCATCACACCGGAAGGGAGAAAATTCTGCAGGAAAGTCCCACCGTGCATAAAACCGAGCAAGCCGACGCCGGCAAAGGTAATCCCCGCCAACGACTCCACAACGGAAAGGGCAATATGGCTCACCGAGAAATTTTCGTAAGCCAGCAACATGAGCAAAAAGCCGGTGGCAATAATCACACCCCCCTGAAAACCTCCGCCGGGCGACAGGTGACCGTGTATAAAAACATAAGCCCCGAGTAAAATAATGGCAGGGAAAAGCAGTTTGGAACCGGCGGTAACAATGCTGCTGGAATTGAACAACACCGACCGTTCCCCCACTTCATGCCGTTTTTTATACAACACACTACCTAAAACGGTGACGGCTAAAAAGAGCACGGTAACCTCTCCGAGGGTGTCAAATCCCCTGAAGTTTACCACAATGGAAGTAACCGTATTGGAAACCTTCAGCGGGTTCTGGGTTTTGGCAATGTAAATATCTTTTACCGGGGAAGTTCCTTTCATAAAAGGAGGTTGTCCGAAACCAATATCAAAGTACGTACCGGCAATGTAGTAGCCCATAGTGGCCAACAGAAGTATGACGATAACTTTTTTCATTTCACTGCGGATTTAAATTTTTCTTTCTTGTCGGATTCATCCTCCATGCGCACGGTATTGCGGATGGTAATGACGAAAATAATCGTTGTCAGTGCCACGCCAATGGCAGCTTCGGTCAATGCCACATCGGGTGCCTGGAGCAGGTAATACAAAATGGAAAGAATCAAACTAATGATTCCGGTAGCCATAACGGCATACAACAAATCCTTTTGTATGATGGAATACACCGAAGCGGCAATCATCAACAGAAGCAAAACGGATATCAAAATGAAATAGATCATGCTTTGTCCTCCTTTTCTTTTGTGTGGGGAACGACTTCCTGATAGGCGTCCATCTTTTCCTTGTCTTCACTTTTAATGTAAGGATAATGTCCACGGCGGTAATTGGCACGAGCCAGTGCATGGGAACTGATGGGGTTGGAATAGGCAATAAAAATAATAATAATCAATGCTTTCCAAATCCATGCCGGTTCCAAAACACCCACGCCGAGTACTAAACTCATTCCACCCAAAGTGGTGGCTTTTGTTCCCGCTTGCAGACGGTTGTAAGTATCGGGCATACGGTAAATTCCCAGCCCTCCGAGAAACAAAAAGACACTCCCGACAATGAGCAGTATCCCTCCGATAATTTCCAAAATACTCATAAGGCGCCCTCCAAATATCTTGCTATGACAATGACACCAATAAAACCGAGAACGGCATATACCAGTGCCACATCAACATAAATAAAACGTTCGAACATATATCCGACCAAAACCAGGGCGGCCACCCCAATGGTGGTCAGCGTATCCATGGCTACCGTACGGTCGGCGGCCGTCGGGCCTTTCACAAACCGTATGGCCGAGAAAATCATCCCCAAAGCCATAAGTGATAGTGCGATATAAATGATATAGGTCATAATTAAAAGATTTTTAACAGAACTTTTTCAAAAGGTTCGGCAATGATTTTAAAAGCTTCTTCCGGGTCGGTGGTTTCCACATCAATCCAATGGATGTAAAAAGTATCGCCCACCACATCCACCGAAAGTGTTCCCGGTGTCAGCGTGATACTGTTGGCCAAAACCATTTTCGAATAATTCGTTTTCAGTTTTGTTTTGAATTTGACAATACCGGGATTGATGGGAAGTGATGGCGAAATGACCCTGCGTGCCACATCAAAGTTGGCTATAATCAAAGCTTTCAGAAAAACAAAAAAGTACCATATCATCCAGAATATCTTCACCGGATTAAAAATGGAAATAGTACAGCAGGTAAACAGACGGATGCTGAGCAGCGAAATAATCATGGTCAGAACAGCACCAATGAGCACCTCCTGCCAAAACAGGGTACTGGTAAACATGAGCCATACCAAAAACAAAAGAACCCAGTTGACAATAAACCTTCCCAGCTTTTGATTGAATGTTAAACTTTGCATAATCGATTTTTTTAGGGTTATCCCAGATCGTATTTTTTTCCTTCGAAATATCTCATAAACTGGACACGTTCGTATTCGGCCGGATTCGGACTGTTGACCTGGCTCATTTTACCGCGGAAGTCATCCAATTTATCAAATCCGTGTTTTTCCATCCAGGCTTTCACCTCTTGGAGCATATCCGAAACATATTCAATGCCGTTTTTATACAGCGAGGAAACCACCTGTACAGCATCGGCACCTGCCAACACTTCTTTGATAACCGAAGCCCCGTCGTGTACACCGGTGGAGGCAATCAAATCGCACCCCATACGGCCCGATAAAATGGACATCCAGCGCAACGAAATGGCGAGGTCGGACGAACGGCTCAGCACATTGGAAGGGATTACTTTGAAATTGTCAATGTCGAAATCGGGGTGAAAAAACCGGTTGAACAGCACCACACCATCCACGCCGCTTTCGGAAACACGTTTCACAAAAGCAGCGAGGTCGGCAAAGTAGTAGCTCAATTTGGCCGCCACCGGAATAGAAACCGCCGCTTTGATTTTTTTCAGGATGCTGAGGTAAGTATCCTCTATGTCGTTGCAATTTTTAGTAAAGTCGGAAGGCAGGATAAACAGGTTGATCTCAAGGGCATCGGCTCCGGCCTCTTCGATTTTTTTGGCAAAAAAGCTCCATTCCCATGAACTGACACAGTTGATGCTGGCAATTACAGGGATTTTCACCTCTTTTTTCGCTTCCCGGATCAAGGAAAGGTATTTCTTGATGTTGTCGTCTTTGATCTTGTAATCGTAATAATCGAGAAAGCGGACATCAGGAAATTCCTGGTCTTTTTCCTTTTCAAGAATGCTACGGTATTCGTTGTAGATCTCTTCTTCAAAAATGGATTTTAACACCACAGCACCGGCACCGCTGTTCTCAATCTTTTTCAGATTGGCCACCGAGGCTGTCAGGCTGGAACTTCCCACAACCACCGGGGATTTGAGTTTCATTCCTAAATAACTGACTGATAAGTCCATAACGTACGTTTTTGTGTTACTACTCTTTAAAGATTTCGGCAAAAATATAGAAAATGACATGATATAAGTTTCCCCTTTATATGTTGCCGGCTAATTTATCATTGGTATAAATAAATGTCTAATTGTGAACGACTTAACAACATTTTTCACAGCTGAATTTATACGGAATGTTATCATTTATCAATCAACACTTTAAAACAAGAAAAACGAGCCGTTACGGAGCGCGTTATATTGGATAAAAATCCGAAATTGTTAATATTTTGAACCTTTATAAATTACCATACGATACCGGCCTAATCACAACCAACCGATGCACGGCACACATTCCTGTCGAGACTAAAATTTTCAAAGGAAGCCACCTCAACACATTTTTTCTTATTTTTACAAGAAAAAAAGATGCAAACAGACATTTCAAAACGTTGGGCTACTTTGGCTGTTAACGGCGCCATAGCCATCATTTTCGGGGTCTTGGCCATTTTTGTCCCCGGCCCTACCCTTATCACCATTGTTACCTACTTCGGTATTGTGATCCTGCTGCTCGGCATCGCCATGTTGGTGGGGGTCATCCTGAACATTCGCAACGGGCTGGGTTACGGTACCGATCTGGCGGAAGCCATTATTTTAATTGTAGTGGGTGTTTTGCTCACCTTTTACACGCAGCAGTCGTTAAAAGTTTTTGTTGTTGTCATT
The DNA here is from genome assembly GCA_964473895.1 of uncultured Lentimicrobiaceae bacterium. GTDB lineage: Bacteria > Bacteroidota > Bacteroidia > Bacteroidales > F082 > Sulfidibacterium. The sequence goes on from CAYYRE010000035.1 coordinate 14,082, forward strand.
GGCAGTTGGGCCATTCTCATAGGCTTGCTGCAACTTTTCTTTGCTTTTAAAGTTTCTCCGGAACTCAACGGCAAAAATACTTTGCTTATAAACGGAGGACTAACGCTGTTGTTCGGTATTATTTTGTTTTTCAACCCTTTTCAGGCGGCGGTATTTGTTTTGGTGCTCACAGGTATTCTTTCCATTGCCATTGGCATCATACTGGTTGTGATGGCCATGAAAATGAAAAACTTTTTCAAACAAATGGGTATTTGATGCCACCCATCAACCAAAGCGGTTTTTAATGTATTGGTGGATTTCGCGCAAAGAAGATATTTCCTGCGATGCATTGCCCATGCGTACGTAAAACTTTTCCGTTTCGTTTCCGTTTTTGTTTCTTGTTTTCAGGTACAGGGGGTGGTGCGCCGGTGAAACGGAGAGTACACAAATAATTTTTCCTTTGATTTCGGGAAACGAAATTTGCACGTGTGCCGTGGAAAAAGAGATCCCGAATTGGTTATTGATCAGGCGGCGCAAATGGAGCTCGAAACCATCGGCATCTTTCTTTTTTAAAGAGTTGAAATCGGGGTCCAAACCCAAAATGTTTCCATCATCGTCCACACCTATCAGCAAACGTCCCCCTTTGGCATTGGCAAAGGCGGCAATCGTTTTCAGAATAACGGTTTCCAACGCGGGGTTTACCTTTTGTTCACGGTAATCCCAACGCAACGAAGATTTAAACTCGGTGTGTTCGTTTTCGCCGTCCGAAACAATTTTTTCCACTTCGTTGGCAGGAATCACCTCGTGCGGTAAACCCGGTTTTTGTTTTTTCCGGAACGACAAAATGCCGAGCAGGGCAAGCAATCCGAACAACAAGGCGGCATAACCGTAAAGATTGACCTGGAAATGTTGCAGGTTTTTCAGGGCGTCTTCCGTGGTGGCAATGGCTATGGCTTTCAAACCCAATGAGGCAGGAATCACCGAAACATGCATCCAGTACCGTTTTCCGTTTTGCAAAAACAAATAGGATTTTTCCGCTTGGTCAGGAGATTTTTCCCAGTCATCCAACAAACGGTTCACTTGTTGCGCAACAGAATTTTTTCCTTTGAAAGAAACCGAATCGGAGAAAGAGAGGGGCAATGTAAACTTGTCAAACGAAGTGACAAAACTCACCAAAGGATTTTCCAATTCCGAAACCGGTAAAAAAGTGCCTTTCTGCCGGTCGAGTTCATACACCAATGCAAAAGCCACAGGCGTTCCGTCTTTTAATTTTATTTTATACGAAGAGAGGATAAAATCCTTGTGGGTGGCCCCTTTGTCCAGCAGGACTTTCCACAGCGGTTTGGTTTTTAATGTTTCCTCATCCAACTTTTTCCGGGTTTTATCCAGCGATTTTTCGTCAATAAAATAATTGTATGTATCGGTCCATTTTCCCAAAACTTCCAGTTGGTTGTTTACACGCACCCAGTTGGTCAAAGTATCATTCAATACCGTATCGTAGGTGGTTGCCCAAGTGGCATTGTCGCGGGCAAACAAAAAATGAAACCGGGGCCCGAAAACAACGATCCCGTGCATTTCGGGATGGTTTTTTAGCCTGGCCAAGGCATATTTTTCTAAAAATTCGGGAGATAATTTTTGGATGTTAAGCCGACTGAAATCCTGCCGTAATGCCGCAGCGCTTTCGTTGTTTTTTTCCAGAAAATCAATAATGTTGGCTTTCAGCTTATCGGCCAAAAGCCGGATGGTTTGGTCGGAATAAGTTTTCTTTTCCGCGGTAAAATAGAGGCTTAAACTGGCCAGCGTGGCAAGCAAAAAAAAGCCGGTAATCCAAAGTCGAATTTTTCTTCCCATGGGGTTTTTCATTTCAGCCGTAAAAATAGAAAAGAAATCCTGAAAAACTATTTCAGATATTTCACCATCCAATTTATCCACCGGCGGTAAACATCCGTTGTGCGGACAATGTCATGCGGAAAATGGGTATCCACCGGATAAACATAAAATTCGACGGGTACCCCGTTATCGCGCAAAGCATGAAACATCTGGTAACTGTTAACAATGGGCACATTGGGGTCGCCCGCATCACCCATGATCAGCGTAGGGGCTTTTACTCTCGGGGCATAAGCAATGGGCGATTGTTCGCGCCATATTTTCCAGTATTTTTTTACCCAGGGCGAACCGCCGAAGAAATAAAGGTCGCCTTTTTGATAGTACGCTATGGTATAGTCCATGACCCAGTCGTTCAGTGCCGCCCCCGACATGGCGGCTTTCCACACATCCGGATAATTTCCGATAAGCCAGGAAGTCATGTATCCACCATACGACCAACCGGTGACGCCAATGCGGGTTTTATCAATAAATCCTGTTTCTTCCACTTTTTTTAACCCGGCCATCACATCTTCGCCCGGCCCTTTGCCGGTATTGCGATAAATGGCATGCTGATAGGCATCGCCGAGGTTAATACTGCCGCGATAATTGGGTTGAAAAACAAAAAAACCTTTGGCGGCCAACAGTTGTACCAACGGTGAAAAGCGCACCGTGGAAGCTCCTTCCGGCCCCCCATGAATGACCAGCACGAGGGGATATTTTTTCCCCTTCTCGAAATGCAACGGAAAAGTCAGTACCCCATCTTCCCGGAACCCTGCATTTTTCCAGGTAACGGCTTGGTTACGGGCAATGGCCAGCGAATCCACAAAAGCATTCAGGTTGGTCAACCGGACCGGTTTTTCCCCTGCCTTTTTCATCACATACAATTCGGCCGGATGTTCCGGTGTGGAAGCGGTGAAAGCCACCACCCCGTTTTGCGATACCGAAACACGGCTGCCGGGCAATACATTCCCCATTTCCAACAGGTGTGTCTTTCCATCGGTGGATATTTTCCACATAACTTCCCGGGTGCCTTTTTCGGCCATCAGCAACAGGCTGTTTCCACCGGGCAACCAGGTAAACCCATTGATGTTGCGGGCCATGGCAGCCGTTACATCCGTAATTTTTCCCTCCTTTTGAAGATAAACGGCAAAACCGTTGTTTTGGTCACCGTTGCGCGGTCGCATAAAGGCCAGGATGTCACCCCGGGCATTCCACCGCGGGGTGGTTGATCCTTCATCAGAAACACGGTTGGTGATTTTACCCGTTTTTACATCCACCGAAGCCAAAACCGAATGCCACGCATTGCCTTCCCAAACATCCGGAAAACGGCAAAAGACAATGTTTTTTCCATCAGCTGTCCATGCCGGAGCCGACATGGAGCCCTGATCGGTTCCAAGGCTATAGGTACCTTTTGTCAGGCGGCGTGCTTTTCCCCCGCGGGCGCTCACCACCCACAAATGCCAAGGCTGTACCGCTCGGCGTACCATGTAGTTGTTATCGGTTACCCGGAAAGCATCTTCGTGATGTTTTATGGCTTTGGGGTTGGGGAGAGTATCCTGGGCTATGTAGGCAAACTGTTTTCCATCGGGACTCCAGGCGTAGCTGTCCACACCGGTTTTAGAGTCTGTCACACGGACAGCATCACCCCCGCCCATGGGCATGACAAAAAGTTGTTCTTTCTTGGTAGCAGGATCTTTCGATAAAAAAGCAAGTTTCTTGCCATCGGGCGACCATCTCAACATGGAAAGCCCTTTGCGCTGAAAAGTAAGCTTGCGCAAAGCACCGTTTGCAACCTCCACCAAATCGATTTCCTGTTTGGATTTGTCGTTTTTCCAATCCGGACGCGTAGCTATGAAAACGACCTGTTTTCCGTCGGGCGAAATTTGGGGTGACGAAATCCGGACCAATTTTCTCAGGTCTTTCAGTTGAAAGGGTTTTTTGGCCGGGGTTTGTGCAAAACCAGGCAGTGCCATAAAGACACAAGCTAAAGGAATAAGAATACGGTTGAAATTTTTCATGGGTTGATGGATTAAAGAGGTTAAAATTAATAATATATTTTAATTCATTATGAGATCCGCCCAATAACTATGCAGACAGCCTGTTTCTCAGGATACAAGCGGCGGGATGAAGTAAAATTTCACCATAAATTCCTCCTTCCGCCGGAGACGAATGTCCACACGGTTTATCATTCCATGGCAAAAATAATATCCATAATGTAAAATTTTTGTATTTTTATCGTAGAAACGTTTCCGGTTATGAACCATTTTACCTCGCCATTACCCCGTCCGTCTGTGTTGAGCAAATACCTGTTTGAAACCGAATTCGAACCAGGTAAATACCCCGTTGATTTTACAATATTATTTTTGGTAAATAAATTTTAACCCATTAATTCTCATACCATTATAATAACTCTATGCATCCAATAAAAAAACTACTCTTTATCGGTTTCCTCCTCACCGTTTCCTTGCAAACGGCCGGACAAACCCTGCATCCTTATTTTAACAAAGCCGAGTACAAAGAATTGTTGCTTATCTCCGTCAGGACCAATTCAAAAAAAGCCTATTACAGCAAATTTCCGGCTCCCGAAAAGTTTAAAAAAATATACCGTTCAAAGGTTATGGGGCTGGACAACCTTTGGGAACTGTGGATAAACCCGGCATCCACCATTGCGGTGATCAGCCTTCGGGGAACCACAAGAGAAACCGAAAGCTGGCTGGCAAATTTTTATGCTGCCATGATCCCTGCCAAAGGAAAGTTGTACCTGTCGGATACCGAAACGTTTGCCTACGAATTAGCCCCCGATCCCAAAGCAGCCGTACACATCGGATGGCTCATCGGGATGGCTTTTTTGTCGCAGGACATTGTTCCTAAAATCGACTCGCTTTACCAACACGGCACCAAAAACTTTCTGCTGATGGGCCATAGCCAGGGGGGCGCTATTGATTACCTGCTGACCGCTTACCTTTATCACTTGCAGCAAACAGGGAAACTCCCCAAAGACATCCGGTTCAAAACCTATTGCAGTGCCTCACCCAAACCGGGAAATCTTTATTTCGCTTATTATTACGAAAACCTTACAAAAAACGGATGGGGTTTTAACGTGGTGAATTCGGCCGATTGGGTTCCCGAAACACCCATTACCATCCAAACATTGAACGATTTTAACCCGACAAATCCTTTTACCCATGCCCAAAGCGAAATAAAAAAACTGAAATTCCCTGAAAACCTCGTCTTAAAACACATTTACAATCAGTTGAATAAACCGACCCAAAAAGCCCAAAAGAATTATGAAAAATACCTCGGGGAAAAAACCTCAAAAATCATCATGAAAAATTTAAAAGGATTCCGTCCGCCGGCGCAATATTTCAACAGCAACAATTACGTGCGAACCGGGACGACGGTGGTTTTGTATGCCGGTAAAAAATATTACCAACGTTTCCCCAATGAAACCGGGAACATGTTTACCCACCACATGATTGATGCTTATTTGTATCTGTTGGACGGCACTAAAATCCCCCGAAAGGCTACGCGTTAATCGCGGTCGTTTAAAAAACGGATATTCCGTTGTAATCCTTTGCATCCCGTACGCATAACGGGGGTGTTTTTAAATAGTTTTTTAAAGGTTGGTTTGTCGAGGTTTTCCCAGTCGGTTTTTGTCATTTGCAAAAGGGTTTCCGATGGTTGAAAAGCAGGTTCCGTAGCAGGACGTGCCTTTCGGTTCCACGGACAGACATCCTGACAAATATCACAGCCGAAAATCCAACGTTCCCATTGTCCCTTAAATGTTTCGGGAATTTTCTCGCCACGATACTCAATGGTCAGGTACGAAATACATTTCCGGGCATCCAGCTCAAAAGGAGCAAGCGCCCCGGTGGGACAAGCCTCGATACATCGGGTACACGTCCCGCAGAAATTTTCCGTAACCTCTTCATCCGGTTTCAAATCCAAATCGAGCAGAATGTGGCCGATAAAAAAAAACGATCCTCCTTTCCGGTTGATGAGCATGGTATTTTTCCCCACAAAACCCAGTCCGGCACGGCGTGCCGTTGCCCGGTCCAACACGGGTGCCGAATCGGTAAACAGGCGCGCCTCTCTCGGGCCCGTCCACGCTTCAATCTTTTCCAGCAGTTGCCCCAGTTTCTGTTTTAAAACATAGTGATAATCTTTGCCGTAAGCATATTTCGAAATCTTATAGTAACCCTTCTCCGGAAGCTCTCTTTCGGGAAAATAGTTGAACAATACCGATATGACCGACCGGGCCTTTTGCACCAGTTTGGCCGGATCGTAGCGTTTTTCACGGTTTCGTTCAAGATAGCCCATCTCACCGTGCATCCCTTTTTCAAGCCACTGTTCCACACGTCCGGCATCTTCGGGCAGTTCCTCGGCTTTTGTAATGCCGCATGCAAAAAAACCCAGTGCCTCCGCCTCCGCCTTAATTTGCCGGCTCAACTGTTCGTAGTGTAAACGATGTACAGGCATGCTGAAATTTTTTCCGTTAACCGGGTTTTTGCGCTATGACACCGCTCCCGATACAGGTTTTTTCTTCCGTATCATAAATTACGGCAAATTGTCCGGGGGCAATCCCCGAAATCTTTTTCTCCGACACAATCCGCAGCCCTTTTTCATCCCGCAACAACTGTCCGGCCGTAAATTCCGGCTGATGCCGTATCTTAAACTTGATGTCCGACAACCGCGAATAATCATGCCGAAGGTTTAAAAAATGCAGGTTTTCCAACCAAACCGTATCATCGTACTGACTGATGGGATCGTATCCGTTGGAAACGTAAACAATATTTTTTTGCGTATCTTTTTTCACCACAAACCACGGGCCGCCCCCCAGCCGCAAGCCGCGCCGCTGGCCAATGGTATGAAACCAAAAACCACGATGCTCGCCAAGCACTTTGCCGGTTTCCAGTTCCACAATAGCCCCCGGCTTTTCCCCCACATATTTCCGGATAAAATCACTGTAATTGATTTTTCCCAAGAAACAAATCCCCTGGCTGTCAGGCCTGTGGGCACTGGGCAACTGCATCTCTTCGGCTATACGCCGCACCTCTTTTTTTTGTAAATGACCTATGGGAAACAGGGCTTTTTGCAGCTGTTCCGGAGTAATTTGGCCCAAAAAATAGGTCTGGTCTTTCACCCGGTCGGCGGCCGTGCCCAAAAAAGCCCCCTCCTCCGTTTCGTACCGTGTAGCATAATGCCCCGTGGCGATACGGTCGAAATCTTTCCCGTGCCGGTCGTTAAAAGCACCAAACTTAATGAGCAGGTTGCACATAACATCCGGATTGGGCGTCAGCCCCTTTTTCACACTTTCCATGGTATATTTCACCACCGTGTCCCAATACTCCTTTTGCAAATCCACCACATCAAACCGGCAACCGTATTTTTTGGCAATCCATGTCGTAATTTCAATGTCTTCTTCCGCCGGACAATCCATAAACGAAGGTTCATCCTCCATACCGATACGGATATAAAAAATGTGCGGGTCATACCCTTGCTTTTTCAACAATGGCACACATACCGAGCTGTCCACGCCTCCCGAAACCAATGCCGCAATCTTCATCTGTGCTGAATATTTATTCGGCGACAAAGGTCTGAAAAATTATGAGACGGCTTCTGTTTTTTTATCCCGCAGCCCAAGGCATCCCTTTACAATGGACAAGCAGTAATTTTTTTGGGCGCCCTGCCTTCCGGACGCACCGGCCGGCGCAGGCAGCCGGGTGCTCCGCTTGTAGTTACCACGGCCAAAGCCTTGTTCCGCCACGGCCGCACAGGAGCTTCCGTTGGTCGCTCTGTCCGGCCTGCTCCACAT
>CAYYRE010000036.1:0-19776 GCA_964473895.1 uncultured Lentimicrobiaceae bacterium
CCGAAAAAGTAAGTTGTGACGTGAGCAGCATCCTGATGCCGAAATAGAGGCCCTGTTCATTTTGCGGGCTGCCCGATTCCATGAATGGCGATGCATAAATAACATGGTATCGGGGTGAAAAATAGCGATACGATAAGGTCAGTGAGAGACGGTCGGATAAATAGGCATTGAGTCCGGCGGTTCCGGCCCATGCTCCTTCAGGATTGGTGGCAAGCTCTCCAAAAAAGAACAACCGGTTCCAACGGAAAGCACCATTTACCGATGCATTGGTTATTTGTTTTCCCCGAAAAGCGAAGTAACGATAGGGGACACTGTCGGGTAAAAGGGGCAAGCTGAGCCGGGTCCGGTACCATGTGATACCCGTTTTCCACCGGGTGGCCGTGTAAGCCAGATGACCACCAAAAGCCTCAATGGTTATGCGGTGTTTGTTTAACAATTCATTGATGGTGCGGTGGTTGCCCGTTTCCTGCAACGTAGCAACCGCCGGGCGGTTACCGGCCGTTGAATAGAAAGTACCGTCGACCTGGTGGTGCGAAATAAAAAGCGTCAGCGAAAATTTTTTGCGTCCCAGTGTAATGGCACCTCCCCTGAAAAAACGGTTTTCGTTGGTGGAAGTATTGGGACGTATCCCGGTGCCAAAATAACGAACGTCGGTGGTTTCGGCCGATTTCCCGAAAGTAAGTCCCGACCAAAGGCACAACCCTTGCCCGAATTCCAGATGGTAATCGCCCACAATCACTTTTTGTATTATGCCTGTTCCAGAAAAGGAAATAAAGGCGGAAAAGAAATCGGGAAACCGGGGTTTGTGATTGCCGAGAATTGTCCGGATGCTATCGTTGAAATGCTGAAAAGGAAGCACCTCACCGGCATCTTTTTCCGCTGTAAATCCCATCCGCAGATGGTCATCAAAACGAAAAGCATAACGGGCATAAAGTTTTTGCGGCGGGCCCAGAAAAACAGAACCCGGTTTGACAAAGGCGGCATCTGCCGGAATTTTATAGCCACTCTCTTTTTCCAGTATCTGACCGTATCGCAGCAATATCCGTTGGTTTCCATATTTGAACAGATGTTTCCAATCAGGTTTTTTTGTCATTTCCGGTGTGGCTGCCCGGATAAAAGGGAGGATACGCCGAATGGTTTGGACATCAAAACCTGTGATGTATTGTAGTTCGTAAAGGCTGTAAATGGGGCCGTATTGATGGATATAATCTTCCAACGAAACAAGCTGCATCTCGTTGAGCAGGTGCATCGACAGCAGTTTCTTTCGTTCCGGGCTGTTGATGTTTATGGGGTGCCGGGCATAGTACAAATAATCGCCGGTAAGGTCTGAATAGTCTTGTTGCCGGTCGGAAGTCCGTGTGAGATTTTCTAAACGGTTGGTGATAAATTCGGTACGGGGCCGGAGCGTATCGGTACTTTGAGCTGCTACCTGTGGGAAAGTGGCCATCCATAAGACGCACGACAAGGCAAAACCGGTGTAAAACAAGCGTTTCATTTGAGTTAAAAATGAAAAACAAGAGCGCCTTGTGGAGAAAACCCCAGATTTTGGTGCATGGTAGAAGCCAGGTTGATGGTTAATTTTTTGAGCTGCCAACCAAAACCAAAGGCAAAAACATCGCCGGAGGAACCGATGCCTGTCCGGAAATAAAATTGATGCTTAAAAACATATTCGATCCCTCCGCGGAGGACAATGGGCTGATAGGCCGTATTTTTTTCCGCTTCGACGGTGAACAAAAGGTTTTTGGAAAAAAACCATGTGAGGCCAACCCGGAAGATAGCGGGTATTTTTTCATCGGCATAGTCGGCCAGTTTTACGGGAACCGGGTTATAAACGTAAACACCGAGCAGTAACTCTTTTGAAACACGGGCATGCAATCCGAGGGCAAAGGTAAAATTGTCACGATGACCGTAAATGTCTCCCAAGCCGGTTTGCAGGTAATCGATCTGCACACCGACACTCAGGTTCGGGCCCAATTTCCGGGCATACGAAAGGCCGGCCTTCATTTCATGATATAGGGCATAACCGAAATAGCGCAGTGTAATGCCAAGGTTTCCGAAAGGTGCCGGATAAATCACGGCAAGGTAGGCCGTTCCGAGGTGGGGTGAGAGATACCGGTTTTGAAAGCCTGTCCCCATGGTTAAATGGCGGATATCGGTCATTCCTGCCAGATTATTTTCCACACTCCAAAATCCGGGCAAGGCTACCGAGCAGTGGTCCATGCCTGCTTGCCGGGCACCCGATGCCAACCACAAGCCGCCGGCAAAAAGTGAGGATGAACAGAAAAAAAAGAGGTACAGGGCCAAGGTAAAACGAAAACAACTTTTCCGTTGATGTGAAAAAAGGGTTTTCATGGTTTTTTCGCTGTTTGGTTCACTTTCAGCCCTTTAAAAGTAATCAATTTTTTTTAAAAAATAGTTGTTCCACTTGGCTGGGTTTTGTTTATATTCGTTCCGTTAATCTATAACGAATGAAAGACATTGAAAATCTGATAAATAAAGCCTGGGAAAACCGGGAGTTGCTCCATTCGAAAGCTGTTTCCAAAGCCATTTTCGAAACGGTGGAGGGTTTGGACAAAGGGAAATTACGGGTCGCCGAACCGGTGGATGATGGGCAATGGAAAGTCAACGAATGGGTGAAAAAAGCGGTTATTCTTTATTTTCCATTACGTCAAATGGAAACGCTTACAACCGGTCTGTTTGAATTTCACGACAAAATTCCCCTGAAAAAAGATTTTGCAGCCCAAAATGTACGGGTGGTGCCTCATGCCATTGCCCGGCATGGTGCCTATCTTGCCCCCGGTGTGGTGATGATGCCTTCGTATGTGAATATTGGGGCTTATGTGGACAGTGGTACCATGGTGGATACCTGGGCTACGGTAGGCTCGTGTGCGCAAATCGGGAAAAACGTCCATTTGAGCGGCGGCGTGGGAATTGGAGGCGTTCTGGAACCGGTGCAGGCAGCACCGGTTATTGTCGAAGACAACTGTTTTATCGGATCGCGTTCTATTGTGGTCGAAGGGGTACACATTGCAAAAGAGGCTGTACTCGGTGCCAATGTCGTCTTGACACAAAGCACAAAAATTATCGATGTAAGCGGGACGGAACCGGTGGAATACAAGGCGTATGTCCCCCCGCGTGCCGTTGTCATACCGGGCACTTACACCAAACATTTTCCGGCAGGTGATTATCAGGTCTCCTGCGCCTTGATTATTGGAAAAAGAAAAGCTTCCACCGATACCAAAACCTCCCTGAACGAGGCATTGCGCCATTTTCAGGTTTCCGTGTAGCGATATGAAAAAGATACTCATCATACAAACGGCTTCGTTGGGAGATGTTATACTGGCAACCCCTCTTATTGAAAAGTTGCACCGTTTTTTTCCGGCAGCTCGCATTGATTTTATTGTCAAACAGGGGGGGGAAGAGGTTTTGCGGCATCATCCTTTATTAAAACATGTTTTGGTTTGGGATAAATCCGAAAAAAAATATACCCGTCTGCGGGAATTGATGCGGTGGGTGCGTCAACAGCATTACGACGTGGTGGTGAATGTCCAGCGCTTTGCCTCCACCGGTTTGTTAACGGCTTTGTCGGGGGCGAAAATCACCACGGGGTTTCGCAAAAACCCTTTTTCCCTTTTTTTTACCCATCGCAAACCGCATCACATACGGGCTGAAAAAGGCAGTCCCCATGAAGTGGAACGTAATTTGAAACTGGTGGAGGACTTTACGGATCATTCTTTTGAAAAGCCGAAGCTTTATCCGTCGCGGCACGATTTTGCCAAAGTATCACAATACAAAACACGGCGCTACATCACCGTTTCGCCGGGTAGTTTATGGTTTACCAAGGCCTGGCCCGAACAAAAATGGGCAACTTTTGTCGGGTCGCTGGAACCTGACCTTGTGGTATATTATCTCGGATCGGGAAACGAACAAATTAAAATCGAAAACATCATGAAAAAGGCTGGCCATCCCAATAGTTTGAGTCTGGCCGGTAAGCTGACTTTGCTCGAATCGGCTGCTCTTATGCGGGATGCTGCCATGAACTATACCAATGATTCGGCTCCCCTGCATTTGGCTTCCGCCATGAATGCTCCGGTGGCTGCTGTTTTCTGTTCCACTGTGCCCGAATTTGGTTTTGGCCCGTTGTCGGATCGTTCGTATGTGATGCAGGTAAACGAAAAATTAAAGTGCCGGCCCTGTGGTTTACACGGGAAAAGGGCATGTCCGGAAAAACATTTTCATTGTGCAGAAAATATAGAGATAAAACAATTGTTGGTATGTCTGAAAAATTAACGGAAGAGGTGAAACGGTCGGTGGCGCTGCTGCGCGAAGGAAAAATATTGTTGTATCCCACCGATACGGTTTGGGGAATCGGTTGTGATGCCACCCATGCCAAAGCCATTGAAAAGATTTTTCAATTGAAAAACAGGCATGAACAAAAAAGCATGATTGTTTTGCTGGCTGACAAAGAAAAAATAGCCGATTATGTGGAGGATGTCCCGCCCATAGCCTATGATTTAATCGAAAATGCCGCCTCACCCATTACCATTGTTTATCCGAAAGCAAAAAACCTGCCCAAAAACCTGGTGGCTTCCGATGGCACCATAGCTATTCGTGTTGTGAAAGGGGACTATTGCGTGGAAGTAATCCGCGAACTGGGAAAACCATTGGTTTCAACCTCTGCCAATATTTCGGGGGAACCCACACCGCTTACTTTTGATCAAATACCGGAGGTTATTAAAGAAAAGGTAGATTATGTGGTAGAAGTGCACCGGAGCCGTATCCGTTCGGTACGTCCTTCTACGGTGCTAAAACTGGAAGAAAACGGAACTTTCAAGGTGTTGCGCATGTAAAATGCCCATTGGAATATCTTATGAAAGTCTTGTTTCCCGGTTCTTATAACCCGTTACAAGTTATCCTTTTTTAAACAGGAATCCACCTCAAAGTAAAACAGGTTTGTTTTCCGTATATTCTTTTACGATGTTTTTAAAGTTTTCGAGATCAATGGGCTTGGAAACGTAATCGGTAAAGCCCGAGGAAAGTAAATACCTTTTGTCATCTTCGTAAGCATATGCCGTCACGGCAATCACAGGGACACCTTCGTGCTGCGGCATTTGGCGGATCCTGGAGAGCAATTCGATACCCGACATTTCCCCCTCAAGGCGAATGTCCAGAAGAATCAAATCGAAAGTCTCTTTGTTTAAAACTTCCAGGGCTTGTTCGGCATTGGATACAAGGGTAAGCTCGTAATGTTTGCCAATCAGGTGTTTGACCAGCAGCCGGCTTTGCAGGTCATCATCCACGTACAGGATTTTTTTGAGTGAGTCGCTGTTGTCCATGTTGTTCAGATTCATTATAGCCTCCATGGTAATTGCATTATGTGTTTTGGATATTATTTTCGTTATCAGGTAGATAGATGGTAAATTCGGAGCCTTTTCCCTCCTCGGATTGAAGGGTTAGGAACCCTCCAATAAGTTCCACATATTTTTTGGCCAGGCTCAATCCCAACCCATTGCCCTCGTATTTTCTGCCGTATCCTGTACTGGCCTGCCTGAAATCTTCAAAAATGGTTTTTTGATTTTTGGGGGAGATTCCGATGCCGGTATCTTTTACCTTGAAATAAATGTAAGGCTTTCCGTGCAGGCGGGTTTTTCCGGCTTCGAGCCACACGGTTCCTTCGTTGGTAAATTTAATGGCATTATCCACAATTTCTTCCAAGGCACCCGAAACAACATTTTTGTCCCCCGTAATTTCTACAGATTCAATGGTCGAGTGAAAGAAAAATTTCAGCTTTTTCCGTTCGGCTTCCGCTTTTTTCTTTTCAAAGACATTCCTGAAAATAGCAATAACATCAATACGTTCGTTTTTTATTTCGTAGGTCTCCGAATCAAGTCGGGAAATGGCAATGATCATATCGAGCGTACGCAACAGCCGTTGACCGCTTTCGTTGATGTAGCTGCTCATTTCGCGTATGGTTTCTACATCATTCATCTCAAGAATCAATTCCGAAAATCCGAGGATGCCGTTCAACGGGGTACGTAGTTCGTGACTGATATTGGCCAAGAATGCCGATTTCAGCCGGTTGGCTTCTTCCGCCTTTTCTTTGGCGACCCGTAATTCCGACTCCAATTTTTTACGGGGAGTAATATCTTCTTTTAAACCGATATACCGGATAATATTTCCCCTGTCATCTTTTATGGGTGTTATAACGGCATATTCGTAGTAAATTTCCCCGTTCTTGCGGCGGTTGATCAATTCACCCCGCCATGTTTCCCCCTTCAACAATGTTTTCCATAGCTTTTTGTAAACTTTTTTCGGGGTACGTCCGCTTTGCAGAAAACGCGGGTTTTTGTTGAGGACTTCCTGCATGGTATAACCTGTAATTTTGCGGAAGCTGTCGTTTACATATTCGATGTTAGCCTCCAAATCGGTAATAACGACCGACAACGGACTCTGGCTCACGGCTGCAGAAAGCAGTTTAATCTCATCGGTGGCCATCACTTCTTTGGTCACATCAAAAAAGCTTCCCAGGCCGGCTTCTTCCCCTTCAAACAGGATATAACCTGCTGAAAAATCCACCCAGCGTGTTTCCCCCGATTTGGTTAATATCCTGAACCGGTACCTTCGGGGAACATCTTCATGGGCAATGCGTTTCTGCCCCCGTGCTTTTACCAGTTCCCTGTCCTCCGGATGGATCACTTCCCAAAAATGCATCTGCTTCATTTCTTCCTGCGAATAGCCCAAAACTTTGGTTGCGGCAGGGTTCACATACAAGAATTTCTCTTTATTGTAGATTACAATCCCCGCAGAGGTATTTTCGGTGAGCGACCGGAAGAGGTTTTCCGAATGCTTCAATTTTTCCTGGGCGGTGATACGTTCGGTAATGTCGATAATGTAGCCTTGTACTTGTATCAGGTTGCCTTCGTCATCAAACTCGGCATAAGCGTTTTCAAGGACTACCAGTGGTTTTCCCGTACGGGTATGCATACGGGCTTCAAAATTCTCCACTTTCCCTTTTGAAAAAATGAGTTCCTCAAATTTTTTCCTGTCAGCCGGGTTATCATACAGGTTTTTTGAACCGTAGGCGTTGAGCTGGTCTATGTTTTCAAAGTCGAAGATATCCAGTATTTTCTGATTGCAGTAAAGAACTTTGTCGTGTGTTTCCACATAATCGCCCGAAATGTCATTTTCAACAAATTTACGAAAACGTTCCAGGCTTTTCAACAGGTCACGTTCGGCCTCCAGCTTTTCTTCCATCACTTTCCGTTGTTCCAGGACATTTTTTACGGCCACGTTCAGTCGCATCAAATGTTCTTTGGTTACATAATCCGAAGCCCCTGCCTTGATGGTACTGACAGCCACTTCTTCGTTTATGGAACCCGTCACAATGATAAAGGGGGTTAAAGGAGACTTTTCATTTCTGATTTCCAGTGCCCGCATCCCCGAGAAAGCGGGCAAAGCATAATCCGACAGAATAACATCCGGTTTAAAACGATCCAATTCACGGCGATAGTCTGTTTCGGTTTCCACGGTAACGGCCTGAAATGCAAAATCACGCCCCAACTCATAACGGAGGAGCTTGTCATCTGCATGGTTGTCTTCTACAATAAGTATGCGCAACTGGGCCATGGGATCCGGTTATCTGTGGATGTGCCTGATTTTTGTTGCCCAAATATAAAAAATTCTGTAAAATAAACCGTTGCATCCGCAAGGAACTTATTTTTAGTTATTAACAGCTTGTGTTTAAATTTTCAAGGGGACATGTTATTGTTGTTCAGGGGGTGGAATTTCCGGATGGTTTCTTTCAGGTCGTTGTCGTTCAGATGGGTGTAAATTTCAGTGGTGCTGATGGATACATGTCCCAGCATTTCCTGCACGGCCCGCAGGTCGGCCCCCCGGCGAATCAAATGGGTAGCAAAAGAATGGCGAAACGTATGCGGGCTGATGTTTTTGCGGATACCGGCTCTTTCCGCTTGTTTTTTAATGAGCAGAAAGACCATTTGACGGCTCATGGCTTTTCCCCTCCGGTTCAGAAAAACAATATTTTCAGCCTCTTTTACCGGTTGAAGAAAAGGACGTATCTGTTTAATATAAATGGTTAAATGTTTTTTGGCTCCCCGGCCAATGGGGATGAGGCGCTGTTTGTTTCCTTTTCCGGTGACCCGGATGATGTCTTCCTTAAAATGCAGATCGGACAATTTCAGGTTGACCAGTTCCGAAACACGCAACCCGCAGGCATACAGCGTTTCTAAAATAGCGCGGTTGCGTTGCCCCAATGGATCGGAAAGATCCACCGACATGAGAAGCTGTTCCATTTCCGCTTCACTGAGGACATCCGGTAATTTGATTCCCAAACGGGGCGATTCCAGCAAGGCAGAAGGGTCGTTTTTAATCACTTTCTCCAGCAAAAGATAGCTGAAAAACGATTTAATTCCTGAAATGATACGGCTTTGTGAATAGGCTGCCAACCCTGACGCATGGATGAATTGCAAAAATTGATGTAAATCATCCGGTGTGATGCTTTTCAGCGAAAGGTTGTTTTTTTCGAGCGCCAAAAAAGTAAAAAGTAATTGCACATCATGCAAATAGGCTTCTACCGTATTTTCCGACAGCGCCCGTTCCAGGCGGAGATAGGTTTTGTATCCGTTTATGTATTGATTGGTGGCCATCGGGTTGCAGTATAACAAAAAGTAGGCACGAATGTAGGAAAAATCCAACGGAAAGTTTACTTTTGTTTCCGCTTTGTAAAAATAAGGTGCTTTTTTGCCTCAAACAATTGTTTAACAAATTAAAATAAAAAAAATGGTAGATTTTTCTTTAGAACCCAAACAGATTGAATTACAGGAAAAAGTGAGAGACTTTGCCCGCCGGGAAATGATCCCCAATGCAAGGAAATATGATGAATCGGCTGAGTTTCCATGGGATATTGTTAAAAAAGCCTATGCCGAAGGTCTGATGAACGGGCCCATTCCGGTGGAATACGGTGGACATGGACATAATATTCTTGAAAGTGCCCTGGCTTCCGAAGAGTTGGGTGCCGGCTGTGTGGGTATCGGAATCTGTATGGACGCCAATACGTTGGCGTTGACTCCTTTGTTGTTGGGGGCTTCTGAAGAACAGAAAAAAAGATTTTTCGGACAAATTGTCGAAACACAAGGTGTAGCCGCTTATGCGCTCACCGAACCCAATGCCGGATCGGATGTGGCGGGAATTCGTTCCACTGCTATTCTTCACGGTGACAAATATATACTGAACGGGCACAAACGTTTCATTACCAATGGAGCGGTATCCGAATTTATTACCGTTTTTGCCATGGTGGATCCCAACAAAGGGGCCCGTAGTCTGAGTGCTTTTGTTGTTCCCACAAAATCCCCGGGGGTAAAGATTGTTTCCAACCTGAAAAAAATGGGACAGCGGGCTTCGGTGCAAACCGAGTTTATCTTTGAAGATGTGGAAGTTCCCAAAGAAAACCTCATTGGAGGCGAAGGACAAGGCTTTATCCTTGCCATGAAAACTTTTGAGCGCACCCGTACGGGCGTGGCGGCATTGAGTGTGGGAAATGCCCGTGCTGCCTACGAAACAGCCAAAGATTGGGCCAAGAACCGGATTCAGTTCGGAAAACCCATTACGGCCAACCAGGGGGTAAGCTTCATGCTGGCCGATATGGCTACCGAAGTGGAAGCCGCCCGCCTTGTGACCTGGTATTCGGCCTGGGCTTACGATCATGGACAGAAATCGAAAAACCTGCTTTCGGCCATGGCTAAAATGTATGCTTCGGATGTGGCCATGAAAGTAACCACCGATGCGGTTCAAATCATGGCCGGCGAAGGCTACTCCACCGATTTCCTCGTGGAAAAGATGATGCGCGATGCCAAACTGTGCCAAATCTATGAAGGAACCAACCAGGTGCAACGCCTGGTGATTGGAAAAGGAATTCTGAGATAAGTTTTCCTTTCATAAACTAAGACGGAAAAGGCGCCTTTGCGAAAATGCAGCGGCGCCTTTTCTATTTTACGTATAGCCTGTTGTCAAAACTTATACCGTTCGTCTCCAATGAGCTTGTCGGCAATGCGGCGGCGGGCTTCCTTGGCATTGACCGGATCGTAAAAAGTCAGCTTATCCATAAGTTGCAACATTTCCCGTTTTTCGTCTCCTTCCATGAAAGCGCTTACGGCATCCACCGTTTCTTTTTTGAAGATGTGCATCACATTGTGCAACAGCACATCCAAAATATCCCGGTAAACGGAAGTATCGGTTTTTAACCCGGCCGATGCCAGCTTTTCCACACGCAATAAAGTCGATTCCAACACATACAAGTACATGGACATGTTGGCTATGCTGATCATGATTTCTTCTTCATACACCAGTTTCTTTTTGAATGTATCGTTCAAAACAGGGTAGAGGAGGAGGATGGCCTTTTTCAGCTGGGCTACATAAGCGTGGTGCAACGTGAAATAATCTTTACCGGCAAGATTTACCGGACGTATGTTCTCTTTGTTTTCCAACAGCGCACGGGCCTTTTCCATCAGTTCAATTTTGTGTCGCAGGCCGCGTTTGAGTTGGGCATCCGCCACAATCAGCCGGTTGATTTCATTGGTACCTTCAAAGATGCGGTTGATGCGCGAATCGCGATAAGACCTGTCGGCAGGAGCTTCAGCCGAGAATCCCATGCCACCATAGATCTGCACCAGCTCGTCAACAATATAATCCAATGATTCGGAACCATATACCTTCAGTAAGGCACATTCCGGTTCCAATTCGGCAACAGCCCCGATATTGGCTTCTCCATAATTTTTACCGGCGGCTTTTAAATGTTCTATTTCGTCCTGAATATCTTTACTGGCACGATAAACAGCCGATTCGGTGGAGAAAGTTTTAATCACTTGTTCGGCCAATTTATGTTTTATAGCACCAAACGAAGCCAGATTGGATCCAAACTGTTTCCGTTCGTTGGCATAGTTAACGGAATAATTGATGGCCCGGCGCATACCGCCAATGACGGTAGCTCCCAACTTAATGCGTCCCACATGCAGGATATTCAAAGCAATCCGGTACCCTTCACCGCGCCGCCCCAAAAGGTTTTCAACGGGAACTTTTACGTCATTAAAAAAGATTTGACGGGTGGAAGAACCTTTGATCCCCATTTTGTTTTCTTCGGGGTTCATGGTGATGCCATCGGTGGAAGATTCCACAAGAAATGCACTCAGCACCCGGTCGTTATCGATTTTGGCAAAAACGGTGAGCAGGTCGGCAAAACCGCCGTTGGTAATCCACATTTTTTGTCCGTTCAGGATGTAATGTTTTCCATCTTCCGACAAAACCGCTTTGGTTTTTCCGGCATTGGCATCAGACCCGGCACCGGGTTCGGTCAGGCAATAGGCTGCCAGCCATTCACCGGTAGCGAGCAATGGAAGATATTTTTCCTTTTGCTGTTCGTTTCCGTAATACAACAGGGGCAGGGTACCAATGCCGGTGTGGGCCATAAAGGCCACCGAAAACGAGTAGGCCGAGCCAATGGACTCGTTGGCTTTCATGTTGGTCAGGAAACTTTGTCCGAAACCACCGTATTCTTCCGGAACCGCAATGCCGAGCAGTCCCATTTCGCCGGCTTTTTTAAGCAGCGACGGCATAAGCCCCTCTTCGTGCCGGTCCAGTGCATCAAAATGGGGGGCCACTTCCGTTTCTACAAAATCTTCACAGGTTTGCGCAATCATAAGTTGCTCTTCATCAAACTCTTCAGGAATAAAAACATCCTCCGGTTTGGCATCTTTTATCAGGTATTCTCCACCTTTCATAAGCTTGTTATTTTGAAGCAGTAAAAATTAATGGCAACAAAAATATCATTTGTTTTTCAGGATGTCTTAAAAGTGATTTATTTAAAATGTTTCTAAGTGTTAATGAAAGAGTTAACATTTTGTAATGAACCGGTTACGGATAGGGGAGGTGTTGAAAAAGTTTTCCATGGCAAAAAAAAGAAAAGCGGATTGTTAAATCCGCTTTTCTTTTGAACCGTTTACGTTTATCCCTTGGATTATTTCTCCTCTTTTTCTTTCTTTTTTACCACTGCTTTTTTCTGCGGGGTAATTTTCACTTTAAGTTCCTCTTTTCGGGCGTCGTAATCCACTTTAATCACATCACCTTCTTTCAGCGAACTTTTGATGATTTCTTCTGCCAGGGGGTCTTCCACATACTTTTGGATGGCCCGTTTCAACGGACGGGCACCAAATTGTTCATCCCAACCTTTGTCGATGATAAAGTCTTTGGCCTTGGGAGTAACCTTGATCTGGTAACCCATCTGGTTGATGCGGTTATACAAAGTGGACAATTCAATATCGATAATCTTGTAAATATCTTCTTTATCCAAGGCATCAAAAATCACCACATCATCAATCCGGTTCAAAAATTCGGGAGCAAAGGATCTTTTTAAAGCATTTTCTATTACGCCGTGGGCATGGCTTGCACGGCTCTGTTTTTTGGCAGACGTGGTAAAGCCGACCCCTTGTCCGAAATCTTTCAACTGCCGTGAACCTATGTTTGACGTCATGATGATGATGGTGTTTTTGAAATCAACCTTTCTGCCAAGGCTGTCGGTGAGCACCCCGTCATCGAGCACCTGCAAAAGCAAATGGAAAACATCGGGATGGGCTTTTTCAATTTCATCCAACAAGACGATGGAATAGGGTCTGCGGCGTACCTTTTCGGTCAGTTGACCGCCCTCTTCGTAACCCACATATCCGGGAGGCGCTCCCACAAGCCGCGAAACGGCAAACTTTTCCATGTACTCGCTCATGTCGATACGGATGAGCGCATCTTCGGAATCGAACATATACTTGGCCAACATTTTGGCAAGATAGGTTTTACCGACACCCGTGGGGCCCAGGAAAATGAAGGAGCCAATGGGTTTGTTGGGATCTTTCAATCCGGCACGGTTCCGCCGAATGGCCTTGACCACTTTTTTAATGGCGTCGGCCTGGCCGATTACCTGTTTTTGCAATTCCGGTTCCATGCTGATGAGCCGCTGACTTTCGCTTTGGGCAATATTGGTTACCGGAATACCGGTCATCATGGCCACTACCTCCGCCACTTTTTCTTCATCCACAATTTCGCGGTTCAGCTGGGCATCTTCTTCCCACCGTTTTTTGGCCCGTTCCAATTCTTCGCTGTAACGTCTTTCGATGTCACGGAACTGGGCCGCTTCCTCAAACTTTTGCTGGTTAATGGATTGTATTTTCTTTTGGCGGATTTCTTCGATGGCCTTTTCGAGGTTGATGATTTCTGCCGGAACATGAATGTTACTGATGTGCACCCGGGCACCGGCTTCGTCCAAAGCATCAATGGCTTTGTCCGGTAAATAACGGTCCGAAATATACCGGTCGGTGAGTGTCACACAGGCCCGGATGGCTTCATCGGTATATTTTACCAGATGATGGTCTTCGTATTTCTCTTTGATGTTGTGGAGAATATGCATGGTTTCTTCCGGTGTGGTAGGATCCACCAGGATTTTCTGGAAACGCCGTTCCAGAGCACCATCTTTCTCAATGTATTGGCGGTATTCGTCCAGTGTGGTTGCTCCGATACATTGCAGTTCGCCACGGGCCAGTGCCGGTTTGAACATGTTGGAAGCATCCAGCGAACCCGAAGCGTTTCCTGCACCGACGATGGTGTGAATTTCGTCGATAAACAAAATAATGTCGGGGTTTTTGGTCAGCTCGTTCAGCACGGCTTTCATGCGTTCTTCAAACTGTCCCCGGTATTTTGTTCCCGCCACCAGCGAGGCAAGGTCAAGGGTCACAATGCGTTTGTTAAAGAGTGCCCGTGAAACTTTTCGCTGTACGATACGAAGGGCCAGTCCTTCGGCAATGGCCGATTTCCCCACGCCGGGTTCTCCAATTAAAATAGGGTTGTTTTTTTTACGCCGGCTCAGGATTTGGGCAATCCGTTCGAGTTCTTTGTCACGTCCTACAATCGGATCCAGGCGACCTTCTTCGGCAGCCCGTGTCAGGTCGTTACCGAAATTATCCAAAACCGGTGTTTTCGACTTGGTTTCCGGGGATTTTTTAGGCCCGCCGCCAAAAGGTGTTTTTTCAGGGCCCGAGAGCTCACTGCCCGCTTCATCACGGATATCCGGTGCGCTTTCCGAAAAATTTTCTTTTTTCTTATTCTCTTTGAGTGTATGCCCCAATTCGTTCTTAATCGTCTGATAGTCCACACCTTCCAAGGCCAGTTTGTGCGTAACAAGATTGTTTTCATCCTTTAATATGGCCAGCAAAAGGTGCTCTGTGCCAATTTCTTCGCTTTGAAAAACTTTGGCTTCGAGGTAGGTAATTTTTAAAGCTTTTTCCGCTTGCTTCACCACGGGAATGTTTTCCATATCCATTCCGACATGTTCGGGACTCCTGACAGCCTCTTCAATCTCCGATTTGAGTTTTTTCAGGTCAATACCAAAATAACGGAGCATTTGAACAGCCAAACCTTCCCCATCCCGCAGTATCCCCAGCAGAAAATGTTCCAGTCCGATATAGTTGTTGCCCAGTCGCACGGCCTCTTCCCGGCTGTACGACATTACGTCTTTCATTCTTTTTGAAAATTTTGTATCCATATACCTTATCAATTTCAGTGCAAAATTACACATAAGCCCTTTACCAAAATCATTCCAATCGCCGAAACTTGTTAAAATTTCACCTTTGTATGAAAAAAAATACGTTTCCCTGTTGATCTGGCACTTGGCTAATACAAATATAACGTCTGTTTCGCTTACTTTTCAGCGTTCCGTTTGATTTTGTTAACATCGAACTGTTAACACAAAGGTGATTTTGTAACATGAATTTCTTTTTAAAATAAGCATAAATGCTTACTTTTGCCAGTTATATTTTCTAACCAAAAAGAAAGAAGGAGTTGGATACATGGAAAGTGTTCATGAAGGAGAAAGAATTGTTAAGGTAAACATTGAAAACCAAATGAAAGCGGCATACATCGACTATTCCATGTCGGTGATTGTTGCACGGGCCTTGCCCGATGTGCGGGATGGAATGAAACCGGTGCACCGTCGTGTTCTATTTGGCATGTACGAACTGGGCGTCTTTTCCAACAGGCCGTATAAAAAATCGGCGAGGATTGTGGGGGAGGTGCTCGGTAAATTTCACCCGCATGGTGACAGTTCGGTTTACGATACCATGGTACGTATGGCCCAGGAGTGGTCGTTGCGTTATCCTTTGGTGGATGGACAGGGAAACTTCGGCTCCATTGATGGCGACAGTCCTGCAGCCATGCGTTATACCGAGGCGCGCTTGTCGAAAATTGCTGAAGAAATGCTGACCGACCTTGATAAGGAAACGGTAGACCATCAGCTCAACTTTGATGATACGATATACGAACCCACTGTTCTCCCGGCTTTGATTCCCAACCTTTTGGTTAATGGTGCCAGTGGTATTGCCGTAGGAATGGCCACCAATATGGCCCCTCATAACCTTTCGGAGATTGTGGATGGGATTATTGCCTATATTGATGATAATGACATTTCGGTCAGTGAGTTGATGAATTATATTAAAGCACCTGATTTTCCCACCGGTGGGATCATTTATGGGTACGAAGGAGTGAAAAGCGCCTTTGAAACAGGCCATGGCCGCATTGTTATCCGTGGAAAAGTAACCATTGAAGAAACCCCTTCGGGAAGGGAACGGATTATTGTTACCGAATTACCCTATCAGGTGAACAAAGCCGATATGATTAAAAAAACGGCTGACCTGGTGAATGAGAAGAAAATCGAAGGCATTGCCGATATCAATGACGAATCGGACCGCAACGGCATGCGGATCGTTTACGACCTGAAAAAGGATGCCATGGCCAGCATTGTCATTAACAAGCTGTACAAAATGACCGCTTTGCAAAGTTCGTTCAGTGTGAACAACATTGCTTTGGTAAACGGCCGTCCCGAATCGTTGAATCTGAAAGGGTTGATTAAACACTATGTGAATCACCGGCATGATGTGGTGGTGCGTCGTACGCAGTATAACCTGAGGGAAGCGGAGAAAAAAGCCCATATCCTGGAAGGGTTGATCATTGCTTTGGATAATATTGACGAGGTGATCGCTTTGATCAGAGGGTCAAAAACACCGGATGAAGCCAAAAAAGGATTGATCGAACGGTTTTCGTTGTCCGAAATCCAGGCAAAAGCTATTTTGGACATGCGGCTGCAAAAACTGACCGGACTCGAAAGAGACAAACTGAAAGCCGACTATGAAGATTTGATGAAGCTCATCGGAGAGCTGAAAGAAATTTTGGCCGATGTGCACCGCAGGATGGAAATTATTAAAGAAGAACTACGGCGGATCAAAGAAAAGTATGGTGATGAAAGACGGTCTGAAATTGTTTATACGGCCGAAGACATCCGTATGGAGGATGTCATTCCCGATGAGCCGGTGGTGATTACCATTTCGCATTTGGGTTATATCAAACGTACCCCGTTGACCGAATACCGGGTACAGGCAAGGGGGGGGCGCGGCTCACGCGGCAGCACCACCCGCGACGAAGATTTCCTTGAACATCTTTTTGTAGCCACCAACCACAATTATATGCTGTTCTTTACGGAACAGGGTAAAGTGTACTGGCTCAGGGTTTTCGAAATTCCCGAAGGGTCCAAAACATCCAAAGGAAGAGCCATCCAGAACATTATCCAGCTGAGTCCCGATGATTCGGTAAAAGCATATATTAATGTGAAAAACCTGAAGGACGAAGAATACATTAACAATAACTTCATTATTCTCGCTACCAAACACGGCACCATCAAAAAGACTTCATTGGAAGCTTATTCGCGTCCGCGAAGCACGGGCATTAATGCCATAACCATTCACGAAGGGGATGAGCTACTGGCCGCCCGGCTGACCAACGGCAACAGTGAAGTGCTGCTGGCATTAAAATCAGGAAGAGCCATCCGTTTTAACGAAAGCACCGTGCGTGCCATGGGACGGACGGCTGCCGGTGTTCGGGGGATCAAACTGGCTTCCGAAGAGGATGAAGTTGTCGGTATGATTTGTGTTGAAGATGATTCGTATGATATTTTGGTTGTCTCCGAAAAAGGCTATGGAAAGCGTTCTAAATTAGATGATTACCGTGTAACCAACCGTGGGGGGAAAGGTGTCAAAACCATCAATATTACAGAAAAAACAGGGCAGTTGATCGCCATTAAAAATGTAAAAGATGAAGATGACCTCATGATTATCAACAAATCGGGGATTGCCATTCGTATCCCTGTTTCGAGTCTGCGTGTTATGGGACGGGCCACACAAGGGGTTAAACTCATTAATTTGAAAGATGATGATGAGATCGCCGCTGTGGCCAAGGTAGAAGTTTTTGAAGTTCCCGGCAATGGGGAAGAAGCGGAAGAGGAAAAAGGGGAACAACCCGATGGGAATCCTTTGGACGAAGACAATACCAAGATGGAAAGTTAATTTAGAGAGACAATAAATAAATTTAAAAACCGGTATAATAATTGTAAATTATATCTTTGCACCCACAAAAATGTAATTCATATGAAAAAATTAATGCTATCTGTTATGCTGAGTCTGTTGTTTGTGACAGCAGGTTTTGCACAAAAAAGTAACCGTACCAGCGCTTACATGTATAAGGAAAAAGGACAGCTGGAAAAAGCGAAAGAAGCTATTGATAAAGCGGTGAAACATCCCAAAACAATGAATGACCCCAAAACCTGGCTCTATTACGGTGAAATTTATTACGGTATTGCCAGCTCGCCGCTGCCGCAGTTTCAAAAACTGGACAGTACCGCCGCCACCAAAGCTTTCGAGGCTTTGAAAAAGGCAAAATCACTGGATGCCAAAGGGAAAATTAAGAAAGAAGCCAACGAATACATCAAAAAATTGGCGACCGTGTTTTATGCCAAAGGCGCCCAGGTATTCAAACAGCAGAATTATAAAAAGGCGATTTCCTATTTTAAGGATGCCTTTGAGGTATCCAAGGAATTGGGTTCCTTTGATACGACGGCTGCCTTTAACATTGGTATTACCGGCGTGTTGGGTAAAGAGCCCCAGGTGGCTGCCGAATACCTGAAAAAGTGTGTCGATGTTAAATTCAATGATCCGAAGATTTTTATCTATTATAACCGTGCTTTGCAACAACTGGGCGATACGGCCGGTGCAGAGGCCGCCATTCAGGAAGGCAGAAAACGTTTTCCGCAAAATCTGAGTCTTTTGTTGGAACAGGCACAATTGTACCTCGAAAAAGGAGAGGCCAGTGAGTTGATCAAAAGCCTGAAAGAAGCCATCGCCAAAAAACCGGATAATCCGTCCAATGCCAACTTTAATTTCCTGATTGGTAAAAGCTATGACGATATGGGCAAAACCGATAGTGCCGAAATGTATTATAAAGCGGCCATTAAGGTAAATCCCAAATTTTTTGAAGCCTATTATAACATTGGTGCCATATATGTGAACAAGGCGGCAAAAATTCAAAAAGAGGCCAATGATTTGCCACTCAGTGAAAATAAAAAATATGAAGCGCTGGAAAAAGAGGCCAATGCCAATTTGAAAAAATCTATTCCATGGCTGGAAAAAGCATTGGCGTTAAATCCCAATGATCAACCGACCATTAAAGGACTCAAAGAGGCCTATGCCCGTTTAAAAATGAACGACAAATTGAAAGAACTGATGAGTAATCATAAATAAACGTATAGAATATAAAGAGGGGAAAGATTTTTTCCCTCTTTATTTTTAAAAATACTATTTAACATAATATATATTATAAGACATTTTAGAAAGCTGAAAATTCAAAGCAATGGAGCAAGAAAGACTTTGCTACTGGTTGTTAGCCGGCATCTTTAGGCTTGAAATTACGAATGATCAGCCGGTTACTTTTTTCATAACTGAAATAACTGACTGCCCAGTTAATGCCTACCAACAATTTGTTCCTAAATCCGCTGATGCTCATAAGGTGGACAACAGACCAAAGCAGCCATGCCAGGTAACCGTGAAAACTAAATTTTCGTAAATCGGCTACGGCTTTTCTTTTTCCTACTGTAGCCAATGTGCCCTTGTCTTTGTAATGAAAAGGTTTTAATGGTTTCTTTTGAATATCCAGTAATATGTTTTCCCCGACCTGTTTGCCCATTTGTATGGCAACCTGCGCTACCTGAGGATGTCCACCGGGTGTATTGCCGGACATCGTATAAGCAATATCCCCCATGGCAAAGACATTTTTGCATCCAGTTAACTGAAGGAAACTATTTACTTTTAAACGATGCCCTTTGGTGATAAATTTCCTGTCGATACCTTCCGGAAGATTACCGGACACTCCTGCAGTCCATATCAGTGTTTTGGCGGTAAGGACATTTCCGGAACGGAAGATCACTTTTTTTCCATCATACCCGGTAACCGATTCGCCTAGCAATACTTTGACCCCTAATTGTTTAAGGTATTTTAGCGTTTTTACGGAGGCGTTTTCAGACATGGCCTGCAACAGTTTGTCACGGGCTTCGACCAGATAGATTTGCATAATGGATGCCGGGTATTCCGGATAATCTTTGGGCAGGATATATTTGCGGAACTCTGCAAGTGCTCCGGCCATTTCCACACCGGCCGGGCCCCCACCCACAATGATAAAATTGGTCAATGCTTTTCGTTTACTCTCATCGCAGGTAATGGCCGCCTGTTCCAGGTTCTGCAACATCATATGACGGATGTTTAAAGCATCCCTGATGCTTTTCATCCCCAGACTGTGTTGCTGTACATTTTTCATACCGAAAAAGTTGGTGGTTGTGCCCGTGGCCAA
>CAYYRE010000036.1:19876-21474 GCA_964473895.1 uncultured Lentimicrobiaceae bacterium
TTAAACGGTCTGCAAGAGAAATACCCGCAAAACCTCCTCCGATAATTACTACACGTGGCTGTTTGGTTTGCGGAAGACATATTTCCGTTTCCTCTATTTTTTTATCTGTTCCCATAATTTGCAATCCTTATTCGCTTTTTTATGCTCCTCCTAAGAGAGGAAATCCGCTTGCAAAGATGGGAACGTTTTGGAAAAGAATCCTTATATAATCCCTTCCTTTTTTTATAAATTCTTGTGTCTGGACTTGGCACAAGAAATTATACGGTATCTGAAAATTGTCGAAATTTTTTTCTGATCTCATCATTGCACAGGTTGCCCATACTGCCTTCGTGGGTATGATGCAGGGTGGTTTCAGGAACATAGCTCCCTTCCATGACTTGTTTCCCCACTTTTTGATAGGCTTCCCGGAAGGAAACGCCGTTACGTACCAACTGATTGACTGATTCTACCGTATAAAGGTAACGGTATTTCTCTTCGTCTTTTAAAATATTCTGTTCTATTTCAATGTGTTGCAGCATGAAATCCGCTACCTGAAGGTTTTCTTTAACTGTATCAATGGCATCCATAATTGGTTGTTTAAGCAGTTGAAAATCACGGTGGTAACCGGAAATAAGGTTGTTCACAATCAGGGTGATTTCATTGGGCAGGTTTTGTATCTTATTGCTTTTGGCACGCAAGAGTTCCAGGACATCGGGGTTTTTTTTGTGGGGCATGATGCTGGAACCGGTGGTCAATTCGTCGGGGAAACGGACAAAACCGAAATTTCCACACATGAATAAAATGAGGTCGGAAGCCATTTTTGACAAGGTCCCCGAAACAGATGCCAAAGCATAAGCCAGTGTTTTTTCTGTTCTTCCACGGCTAAGCTGTGCGGCAATGGAATTGTATTTCATGGTATGAAAACCGAGGCTACGGGTGGTTAAACGGCGGTCGATGGGAAAACTGCTTCCGTAACCGGCTGCCGAACCCAAAGGATTTTGATCGGCCAGCCTATACGCAGCATTTAGCAGGAGCAGATCGTCCGCCAGTGTTTCGGCAAAAGCTCCGAACCAAAGGCCGAAAGAGGAAGGCATGGCCACCTGTGTATGGGTATAGCCCGGCATTAAATCGTTTTTGTGTTTTTCGCTCAGCGAAATCAGTGTTTCAAAGAGTTGTCCCATGAGGTCTTTGATGGTTTTTATTTCCTGTTTGAAATAGAGATGCAAAGCCACAAGTACCTGATCGTTACGCGAACGGGCCGTGTGTATT
Organism: uncultured Lentimicrobiaceae bacterium; assembly: GCA_964473895.1. Classification (GTDB taxonomy): domain Bacteria; phylum Bacteroidota; class Bacteroidia; order Bacteroidales; family F082; genus Sulfidibacterium. The sequence goes on from CAYYRE010000036.1 coordinate 21,125, forward strand.
TTCTTCCCGGCCTCCCCTATGGCACGTGTCAGCTCGTATTCTATTTTACTGTGCACATCCTCAAAGTCTTCTTCGATGGTAAAAGTTCCCTGGGCTATGCTTTTTTGAATCTCTTTCAACCCTTTTTCAATGTCGCGGTACTCTTTATCCGACAGCAATCCGGTTTCGTTCAACATTTTGGCATGTGCCAGACTGGCTTGTACATCATAAGGAGCCAGTTTCATATCCAGTATGCGGTCGTTTCCCACCGTATATTGTTCTACCAGCTTATCGGTGTCATATCCTTTGTCCCAAAGTTTCATGGTATCTGTTTTAAAGAATTTTTTCAAAAATATGAATAAACAGGTCGA
>CAYYRE010000037.1:0-20502 GCA_964473895.1 uncultured Lentimicrobiaceae bacterium
AACATTCTGTTAATGGGGAGAAAAGTAAATGCAGACCATTATGGTTCAGTATGTTTATTGTATGGAAAATAAAAGATGACCCACCCTTGGAGAGCCTGTTTCGTCAAATTGGTGGTAAAAGTGCAGGAGAGATAATGCCGTCATAAAAGTCTTTCAAAGAAATATTAACCATATTTTATTGAAGTCAAATATTTTATATTTTTGAAATACCGTACAAACCGAAAAATGATTACACACTTTTACAACGTTACACTCGGTGTATTGGAAGCAAAATATTCGGGTGAAATTCTTCCGGAAGAAATTATCGGATACATCCGTCACATAGGAAACAACAAAAATTATCCCCGATCCCTGAAATTATTCAGTGATATCTCGGGGGCCCATTTTCGTTTTTCTCCATCGGAAATTTCAAAAATCGTTTCCGCTTCCAACAAAGCCATCCAAAACTATAGCAGTTTTCGATCCGCCCTATTGGTCAGCAAACCCAAAGAAACCGCTCTGTCATTATTGTACACCGAAATGGCAAAAAACCAAAAATACACCGTAGCGGTTTTTTCCACAAAAGAAGCGGCCCTAAAGTGGTTATTTGTTTGATTTACAATATATAATAAATTTTACAGTTGCTATTTTCAGAAGAATCTTTTCTAGTGCTGTGAGGAAAATATTGTCCGCAATATGTCCAGTGATTTTATTTTCCCCATGGCCGGAAGGTGTAAGTTGTAAAAGGAAAGAATGCTGTCGAGCACAAGACGCCGTTCTTTTGCAGAGAAGGAAATGTCTTTTAAGCTGCCTGGCGTGGCTTGTAACAAAAGAAAAAGCTTTTGGGCCGCCGTACCCTCTGAAAAATAAGCATGGGCAGGACGGTGTGCCGTAAAGCTTCCTTCCTGCATATCAAAATAACGGATTTGTGACACGGACAAAGGCGTGTTTTTGGGATAAAATCCGAGAAAACGGCTCAGACGCACCAAAAAATAGAGATGAAAATCGGGGAAAGATGTTTCTTCCGCATCAAACCATACCAAGCTGTGATAAATCCATGCAAAGAGTTCTTCATTGGGATGTTCTTCGCGAATGGTTTTATGGAGTATTTCGTTAAGAAAAAGCAATACGGTTTGTTTCTCCACCGAAAACGGGATATGCCGCCAGGCATGGTCCACACGGATTTCTTTTATGTGTTGTAAATTTTGCCCGGGTTTGTGGTACACTACCAGCTCCAGCAACGTCAATGGTTCAAACATCGAGGGTTTTATTTTGGCCTTTGGACGACGCACACCTTTCACAATATAAGATTGCAAACCCAATACTTCGGTAAAAATTTTGACAATCAGCGAAGACTCACCGTATTTTACCGATTGAAAAACAATACCTTTTGTCCGGATCAACATGTGCTGCAGAATATTCAGTGAAGGATCAGTATTTTGGTCACCAGACTTTCGGTACCATCGGCATTGGTCATAAAAACAAGATATACACCGGACGAAACATGCACATGGTTAAAATTACGCCCATCCCAAACCGCCTGGCCTCCTTCGGCTTTTGTTTCGTAAACAAGGTTTCCGTAAGTATCGGTGATTTTTACGGAAGCATCGGATACCAGCCCTTTTATGGCTATGGGTCCCGTATAATTTTGGCGCACCGGATTGGGAAAAGCATAAACATCCGTAAAGGAAGCATGACCCGGTGTGGCCGTTCCCCGGTAAGAAATCAGGCCTTTGTCGGTTCCGATAAAAACTTCCCCGTTTTTGTCAATGGTAATGCCGGTAATATGATTGGAAAGCAACGGACTGTTTTCGGTAGTAAAATGGTGTATTTCTTTTAATCCATCGGGTGAAAACAAGAAAACACCTGCGCGCTGCGTACCGACCCATTTGCGGTTACCGCCATCCACGGCAATGGCGGTAACCGTTTCGGTAACCAGCAATATATCTGCCAGTCCGGTGCCATCGTTACGGGGTACCAAAATTTGCTGGGCATCGAAATCGGCCCCGGGCTCAAAAATGGTTTCGGGCGAATAAAACACATTGATGCCTTTATCGGTTCCCACCCACACCTGGCCTGTATTGTCGGTAGCAAACGCATAAACAACACTGCCCTGGATGTTCCCGTTGCCACGGGATGCGTTGAGCACTTTTACCTTGTCGTCCGAAGGATTGTCCACTGTTCCGTTGTCATTGAAAACAATGACCATACCGTTGTTTCTTTTCTTTATCCATACATCGTTGTTTTTATCTACCATCAAGGCGCCCACATCGATACCGCTTAAACTGTAACCAAGATGAAAAGAACGCCATGTCCCGTCGTTTTTCAGGACCGAAAGCAACTTGGGTGCCCCCGTATTGGCTACCCAAAGGTTATGCCGGTCGTCAAAATCGAGACCACTCACATTGACAAGGGCCGTATTGGCTACCCAGGGTTGCAGGCTGCTGTTGTTACGCGAATAAACTTTTACCAGTTTTCCGTCTTCAAATTTTAAAATCCCTTCCTGAAAAGTACCCACATAAGCAATGTTGGGATGGGCCGGATCGGCTTTTACACAAACCCAATCGGTAATCGTATCAAAAGCAGGCGTATTGCTGCTGTTAAACGTTTGCCACAAACCGTCACGAAACAAAAAAACCCCATCATGAATATAGGATTTTGCCCAATTGGACTGGTATCCGCCGGGAACAACCCAAACATTGTTTCCGGCGGCATCCAGCGCAAACACTTTTACGGAAGCCGGGCCATCGGGTTTGGTAAGTAACTGGTTGTTGTTTTGATTCCGGCTTCTGAGCAATCCCTGCGTTTTTGTTCCGATCCAAACATCGTTATCCACATCCCCACGGGCGGCCAGCGGTTGTATTCCGTTGGCATCGGCTTTGTTTACATAAAATATCCTGTTACCCTGTCCATCAAAACCTTCCACCCAATAGCGGTTGACCAACAACAAGGCATTGGCTTCGGCATTCAACTGAAAATGGTGTTCGTGATTGCCCGGCTGAAAATAATTCCACTGGCGGCCGTTAAAAACATACAGTGTGTCGCCATCCCATCCGCCGGGCGAAAAATTGGCATAAATTTTTCCCTGAAACGCCGTAATGAGATCATAATTTTGTTGGGGAACCGGTAGCCGGGTTTCCAAGTGCCATTGCTGAAAATCAGCCGGATTGGAAGCTTGCAGCGAAACGTAATATATTCCTTTTTCGGTAGCAGCAAACAAAGCCGTATCGTTGGCCGTCATGTCCAAAACATTCATTTTACTGCCATCAGGGCCAATGTAGTAAGTGTCTTTAATTTCATGCCGCTTCATGTCAAGCACCACAATGCCGAAACTACAGGAGAGATAAGCAAAATCGCCTTTAAAAAAAATATTGTTTATGGTTTTAACACCCGTCATTTCCTTCTGAAAAATATCGGGTATATTGATCACATTTTGCTGTTTATCAATCAAATCCACATTGGCATCGCGGTAGGCCACCAACAGATGTCCGCTGCGACTGTCATAAGCAATTTTACGAATACCCAAATCATTCAATCCTTTCACTTTGTCGAAAACAGAAACTTTATCGTCTTTCAGCCGGTAAGTAAACAAACTGTAAGGGGTTGCCGCATAAATCAAACCGGGAGTCACCGCTATATCGGTCACTTCGTTGTAAGGTAAATGGGTACGCCACCCGCCGATACCTGTTTGCGCCGGCAAAAGTGCCGGAAATAAAAAAAAGAAAACAAATAGATATTTGATATTTTTCATAAAAAAGAAACGCTGTTCGTGCCTAATTATTTGGTACAAGCCATCATCAATTGATTTTTACCCCATCCACTTTAACCTCTTTTCCGCGTTGATACGTGATATTGATAATAAGATTTCCTTGCGGGTCGAATTTTTTCCAATCACCGTTTTTGAGTCCCATACTATAACTTCCCACTGCTTTCAATTTCCCATTGGGCCAATACCATTTATGTTCCCCGTTGGGCAAATCATCAACAAATTTTCCTTCAAAAAAGAGGGTTCCATCACTGTAGTAATACCGGCTCCAACCGTTTCGCTGCCCTTCGGCATATTGTACCACCTGTTTTACATCGCCTACGTGGTAAACCCATTTTCCCTCTTTTTGCCCTTCCACATATTCTCCTTTGGTAATCACATTTCCGTTGTCATCGTATTCGATATAAGTCCCATCTTCCTGTCCTTCATAAAAGCTTTCTGTACGCAGGATTTTTCCATCGGGGTAATACCAGCGCCAAAGACTGTCGGGTTCGTTATCAACATATTTTCCGGTTTCTTCCAAGGCACCATCGGGATAAAAATATTTCCACAGGCCCGTTTTCAAATCTTTGGTATAGTTTCCCGTCGCTTTCAGGCTACCATCCAAATAATATTGTTTCCAGAAACCTTCCCGTTGTCCGGCATCGGTAAAAATACCTTCGGCAATTTTGTGTCCGTCACGGAAAATATAGGCTTTTTTTACATGACCTTGTTCGTCATAGCGGCGCATGACCCCTTCGGGGCGTCCTTTTTTGTTGTAGGTGGCCTGTATTTTCACTTTTCCATCCGGATAATATTCGGTACGTACTTCAAGTTGTGAAAGAGCTTCGGCTTTCTTTTCCTTTTCACCGTTTACATATTTTTCAGTGGAAACAAGATTTCCGTTTTCATCATACGTTTTAAAATAACCGTTTTTCAACCCGTGGTTAAAAAATCCCACCAAACGGACTTTTCCATCCGGATAAAACCACATCCATTTTCCATCGGGTTGATGGTTGGCATCGTACCGGTTCATACGCATCCTTTTGTACACATACCCTTTTTTGTAGGTAATGATTTGAATGATACGGCCATCCTCTTCGGCATATTCGTAAGCCGTGCCCTCTTCCAAACCATTTTTAAAAGGGATTTTCAATTTTACTTTTCCATTGGGATAGTAATAATAAGTATAACCTTGTTTTACGTCATTCACAAAATGTTCTTTCACCACATTTTTTCCCTGGTAGGTGGTACGGAATCCGTTTTTCTTTCCGTTTTTGTACTGAATGGTTACCGTAAGATGTCCTTTATCATCATAAAATTTCCACAAACTGTCCAATTGAAAATTTTTACGGTTGCCTTCGGATTTGAGACGGCCGTTTTCATAATAATTTTTCCAGTAACCATCGGGTTTGCCATCGCGCATGGTCCCTTCGCTGGCAATTTTTCCATCAGGATAATGAAACACATTGTATCCGTTGGAACGGATGGTATCATATTGTCCCTGACCGCAAGCAGGAAAATGAAAAAGCAAGGCAAACGATAAAATAAGTATAAACCCGAACCATTTTTTCATAACGCAGACAATCGATGTTTTTAATCAAATTTCAAACAGCTTTAATGACTACTTACCTTTTTTCCTTTGAGCCTGCGGGTATTTTTTTGCAGGTTGTAATTATCGTTTTTCACTACTTTTAAAACCGCGCGGCTGCTTTTGGGTTCGATATAATAAATCAGGGTATCGTATTTTACTTTGCCATAACCTTGTTCCCATTTGGTAGCTGAAATCTGGTATTCGTTGTCGCCGTTCAATACAAATTTCAGAAAACGGTTAGTACCATCTTCAAAAGCTATGTTGATGTAATTTTTTCCTTCGCTAACCGCCACGCCCGGGGTTTTTTTCGGAATAATAATTCTTTCCACATATTGTCCGTTTTCCAGGTTGATCCGTCCCCGGGCCACTTTGGTATCGGCATAGCTCAGGTTACGTCTCAAAATGATTTTTTTTGAATTGTAAAATTGTATTTTATCGATACTCAGATAATTCTTAATCAGATTGTTCCGCATATCCTGTGTAAAATAAATGGTTTTAGAACAGGAACCCAACAACAACAGCACCCCAACAACCGAAGAGAAAACAAACAGTTTTTTCATAGTTTATATCTTTTTAAATCATTGAATATACATAGTTTACAAAGAAACATCTCACCAAATCCCTTCAAAATTTTTAAAGTTTAGCCTGTCATAAAAATACACTTTCTGTTCTTGCCGGCAAAGAAAAGTAAACCATTGTCAAATAATTTTCAACTGACGCGAAATTTCCAGCATACGCTCAATGGGTTTTCTGGCCAGGTTCATGGTATTTTCGTCCATCGTAATTTCAGGCGCTTCATTTTTCAATGCCAAATATAACTTTTCCATGGTATTGAGCTTCATGTACGGGCAATCGTTACAGGAACAAGTTTCGTCGGAAGGAACGACAAGAAATTCTTTATCGGGCGAGGCACGATACATTTGATGCAAAATACCCGTTTCGGTTGCCACAATAAATTTTTTAGCCGGATCGGTGCGGGTAAATTTGAGCAACCCGGTAGTGGATCCCACAAAATCGGCTATTTCCAAGATTTGCTGTTGGCATTCGGGATGCGCCACTATTTTGGCGTCGGGATTTTCCTCTTTAAGTTTCAATACAGCTTCGGCCGTTAAAATATCATGTACTTCGCAGGTACCATCCCACAAAACCATATGACGACCCGTTACACGGTTTACATAACCACCAAGGTTTCGGTCGGGTGCAAAAATAATTTTCTGTTCTTTGGGAAACGATTCCACCAGCTTGACAGCATTACCCGATGTACAAATCACATCCGAAAGCGTTTTGATGGCAGCTGTGGTATTGATATACGAAATAACAATGTGATCGGGATACTTTGCCTTGAAGGCAGCAAAATCGTCGTAAGGACACGAATCGGCCAACGAACAACCGGCTTCCATGTCCGGCAACAGCACCTTGGTACCGGGATTGATAATTTTGGCCACTTCCGCCATAAAATGTACGCCGGCAAATACAATGATATCTGCCCGGGCTTCAGAGGCTCGTTGGGCCAGACCAAGGCTGTCACCTACATAATCGGCAATATCTTGAATTTCAGCTATTTGATAATAATGGGCTAAAATCAAGGCATTTTTTTCTTTTTTTAGCTGCTCGATTTCTTTTTTATAGTCTATGCTCATTTTTTTAACATTTTATTCTTTATTAAAAATTTTAGCTTAAAAATACTATTGTTATTTATATTGCTGTTCATATGGGTGATGAAAAGTGTACCGGGAATTTGTTTTTATCAAAATGTTGTTTTTATTCACCGCTTATGCACATCTTTTCATTATCTATTTCCTTTTCTATCAATTTTTTCATTTGGTTATACACCGTTTGTTCATAACTTTTCATGTGGATAACTTTTATTGCGCTTTATGCACCCATGTTGTTCATAACCCCATGAAAAATATTCATAAAAAAACGGGTTTACGGTATTATATCTCCTGGCACCATATGTTCTGTTCATAACTCACCGGTTATCATTTTTTATTCAACAAATTTACGCAGATATTAACAATGACGTTTGATAAATTTTAAAAAATTGAAAATGAACTGTTTGTTTGTTTCGTGTGGGTTGGGTTATAAAATAAAAACAGTTCGGTATCAGTTGTTTCCGTATAGCTGATAAAATTGCTTAATTTTGTCAGGGAAAAATTTATGAACAATGGGTGAAAAAAGAGAAATTTTGGCATTGGCCTCCGATCACGGTGGATATTGGATGAAGGATTTTATCCGGTTTAAATTACAGGATGCCGGATATGAAGTAAAGGATTTCGGAACGCATTCCGGCGAAAGTGTTGATTATCCCGATTTTATTCATCCGTTGGCCCATGCGGTCAACGAAGGAATATTTCAAAGGGCCATCATTATGTGTGGCAGTGGAAATGGAGCCCAAATGACGGCCAACAAGTATCCCCGCGTGCGTGCCGGTTTGTGCTGGAATGTAGAACAGGCCCGTTTGATCCGTATGCACAATGATGCGAATATCTTGTCGTTGCCCGGCCGCTATGTCACCTTTGATGAAGCTTGGAAAATGGTGGAAGTATTTTTGAATACTCCTTTTGAAGGAGGACGGCACGAGGCCCGCGTGAAAAAGATCAGCCAATTAATAAAAGAATAGCATCGGTGAAAAGTTCGATAGAGAAAAAGATATTTTTAAAAAAAGCCGAAAAAGTTGCTTTTGATAAGGTGCATCGCGAAAAGATAAAGTTTAATATTTCGCGTTACGACAAAGCCGTGGCCAAAGGCAAAGCCATCTATTCGCATTTGGATTTGGCACGGGTCAGAGCCGGGCATATCAAATACAAGGTCATTAACGATCTGGATAAATACCTCATTGCGTTCGAAGATAATTTTACCAAAAACGGCGGTAAAGTGATATGGGCAGCTGATGCCCGCGAAGCCATTCGCGAAATTTTGAAAATTGCCCGTAAGAACAAAGTCAAAAAGGTGGTTAAGTCCAAATCGATGACCACCGAAGAAATTGAACTTAATACCGCATTGCAACAAGCCCAAATAGAATCGGTTGAGACCGATCTGGGCGAGTTTATTGTACAACAGGCCGGACAAAGGCCTTATCATATTGTTACACCGGCCATGCACATGTCCAAAGAAGACATTGCCGGATTGTATCATAAAAAATTCAATACGGAGGAAAACCTGACGCCCGAAGAATTGACCTTATACACCCGTAAACTCTTGCGTGAAAAATTCATACATGCCGATATGGGTGTGAGCGGTGCCAATTTTCTGATTGCCGACATTGGCGGTGTTGCCCTTACCGAAAACGAAGGCAATGCCATGTTGTCCATGTCGTTTCCAAAAATTCACATTGCTGTAGCCGGTATTGAAAAATTGATTCCGCGACTGGAAGACCTCGGATTGTATTGGCCTTTGTTGGCTACCCACGGCACGGGACAAAACATGACGGTCTATAATTCCATCATTACCGGTCCGAAAAAAGAGGGTGAAGCCGATGGACCCGAAGAGATGTACGTGGTGCTTCTCGACAACGGACGTACCCGTTTGCTGGCCAAAGAGCGGCAACGTCAGGCATTGTCGTGTATCCGTTGCGGTGCTTGTTTGAACGCTTGTCCGGTGTATAAAAACATAGGCGGACATACTTACGATACGACGTATAGCGGGCCCATTGGTGCCGTGATTACCCCCTATCTGAAAGATATGAAACGGTACAATCATTTGAGTTTTGCTTCTTCGTTGTGCGGCCGGTGTACCGAAGTTTGTCCCGTAAAAATTCCTATCCATCAGTTACTTCTTGTAAACCGTGATGATGCCGTGAAAAACGGCTTTTATACTTATTTCGACAAAAAGAGCATTCAAATTTCCACCAAGTTTCTGCTGTCACGCAAACGGTTGGATATGTTTGGGGGTAAGATGAAAAATTTCGGAGCCGGTATGTTTGTGGAAAAACTTTGGGGCCCGAGGCGTGAGTTGCCCGAATTTGCCGAAAAATCATTCAGTCAGCTTTGGAAAGAACAGCATAAAGAGGATCATCAATAACCTGCTTTTACAGTTGGAAATGCTCAACAGGGCGGTAAACAGCACCTTGTGGTTTAAGTAAACTTTCGTATAAAATAACGGATGCAACGGTTATGGTTTGTAAAAAATCATGGCGGTGGGCTGAAACGGCTTGTTGAAAGTTTTTTTTATGATTTATTTTACGGATACGTCCAATGGTCAGGTGAGGTACAAAATTTTGCCGGTCGCGCGGAAAGCCTGCCTGATCCAAAGTTTGTAAAATTTGTTCGCCGAGAAGTTTCAAGGTTTCGTTATGTTCGGTTCCAAACCAGATAACCCGCGGATTGTACGAACTGCCGAAAATGCCGGTACCCGAAAAGGTGATTTCGAATGGGGAAAAGCAGCGTAATGTTTCTTCCAGGGTTTTCCGGATGACAGGTAACTTTTCTTCCGGGGTCTTGCCAATAAATTTCAGCGTGAGATGGAAGTTTCCGGGTTTGACCCAACTGATTTTTTCCAATTGCAATGCATATTGCAGCGCCCGGTAAGTTTTCATAAAGTTTTCATCAGGGTGTACCCGAATGGCTACAAACAAACGTTTCATGGGGTTGTATTTTGTAAATGTAAAAGTAAAGCAACTTTGGAAAAGACATTGCATCTTTTGAAAACCTGACACAATTTCATGTTTTTTCTCAAAAAAAGAAAGAAAAGTAAATGATTGATTTTGTTTACCTTTGTACGTCAAAATCGCACGGGATGTGCAGGATTTTCCTTTTTCTCCGGAGTGGAACGGGATTTGACAAATAAAAGACAAAATCATTAACAAATAGTAAATATCATGGTTAAATTACTGATAAAAAACCTCAAAGAGGTGGAAGAAGGTGCCCGGACCAGGGCGGAAGAATTGATCAAATCGAAAGTTGAATTTTATGAAAACTTGTTTAAAAAGTATGATAAAGACCTGACTTTGGAAGTCATTTTCGATTACTCTGCTGCTGTTTACAAAGTCAGCGCCTCACTCGATTTGAAAAGCAAAAAGGTTTTGATTGCCGAAGAAGGTAAAGAAGTGCTCAAAGTGGTGACCACTCTTTTTAATGAATTTAAAAAAGCGGTGAAACGGCAATACGAACTGGAACGTAAAGATTACGAATACAAGAGAAAACGGTAGATTTTTTTCAACTTCAACAACAAAAAGGAGCCGGAAAGCCGTAATTTTATTCAGGTTTTCCGGCTTTTTTATTTTCTTCGAAAAAGAAAATGCCACCCCCATCCACCAGGGGTCCGTCATGAAGTTCTTCGATACGGTATCCTAATCCTGTCAATAGATGGGATAGTCTTTTTCCTTCGGGATAAGTGGACAAACGGCCCGTTGTAAAAATGGTGTCGTTGAGCAATCCAAGGCAACCCCCGAGAAAACCGTGTTGAAATCCTTGTAAATAGATTCCTTCCGGTGAAAAATAATGAACCTCCAGGGATGCCTTTTGTAAGGCTTTCAGGATGCCTTTGTCGGATGTGATGAAAACTTCATTTTTTAACGGGAGTAAATTGCACCGGACATACCCTTGTTTTACCGGAATCACTTTTTTTTCTTTAAAAGTGTTCAGCAGTTCGGGGTCGCTCAATGTGGGATGGTGAATCAAATACCGTTTGCTGACTACTGCATTGTAACGGGCCGTGCCGGGATATTTATTTTTTAACGCTGAAACACCTTTTGTAAAAGAAATAGAATGCTGTTTCAGCAGGTGAAAATATTTTTCTGGAAGATTGGGTGCTACGACCAGTTTGTTTCCATCTTGGCAAAAAAAGATATCGGGATGACCCGCAATGGCTTCGTAAACCAGATTTTCGGTCATAAAAGGCACAAAAGTTCCCACAGCCGATAGTTTTTGTTTGGTTGGCTGTGGCAGACGGGCATCGCCGAAAATGAGCATAATTTTGATTAATTTAACCGCCCCAAAATTACACGAAATATGAAACGAAGAAAACTGAACAAACCGCTGAGCCTTTTTATGGTGCTGTTGATTTATGCGCTGGCCTTTATGGTATCGTTCTGGGCGGTCATCGAATTAAAAATACCTTCGCCATTGTGGCAAATGGCTTATGCCAACCTGATAGCCACAGTGGTCATTTGGTTTTTCAGCAAATTTATGGACAACTCAAGCCTGTACGACCCTTATTGGAGCATTGCGCCGATTTTTATGGCTTTTTATTGGTTGCTTCCCAATTTTTTCATCCAATCGGTATCGGTTTATCAGTGGATTGTCTTTGGTTTTATTGTGGTTTGGGGATTGCGGCTAACGCTGAATTGGATGTTACGCTGGAACGGATTTTCGGACGAAGACTGGCGTTACCAGTTGATACGTCAAAAAACAAAACATTGGTATTGGCCGGTGAGCCTTGTGGGGATTCATTTGTTGCCCTCGGTGGTTATTTTTTTGGCTCTTCTCCCCCTCTATTTTATTTCGGGCCACCTTCACGAGCCAAATCTTTTGATTTTTATCCCGGCGGTCATCCTTTTAATGGTTGCCATTTGGTTGGAATCGGCTGCCGATTTTCAGCTCTTAAAATTCAGAAGTGACCCTAAAAATCAAAAAAAGAGACTTCAATCCGGGTTATGGAAACATTTGAAATATCCCAATTATACCGGGGAGATACTGTTTTGGTGGGGGATATACCTTTATGCGGTCTCTTTTCGGTTCGCCCTGTGGCGTGTTTTCCTCGGTCCTGCCCTGGTAACTTTTTTGTTCCTGTTGGTGAGTATTCCGCTGATGGAACAACATTTGAAAGAAAAGGTTTCTTCTCATAAAAAAATGAAAAGTCAAAACAACTTCAACAAAAAAACGGATCGCAAATGAAAGGGAAATGGACATTAAAAAATAAAACGGCTTTGATAACAGGTTCCACAAAAGGTATTGGGCTTGCCACAGCCCGCCAACTGGCATCCCTCGGTGCTACGGTTATTTTGGTGGCGCGTCATGCGGATGAAGTGGAAAACCGGGTCAATATTTTTAAAGAAGAAGGTTTGCTTGCTTTGGGTATTGCGGCCGATGTTACCCTTGAAAAGGATCGCCGGAAAATAAAGGATTTTATATTGAAAACCGGGCTCGGGCTGGATATTTTGATCAACAATGTGGGTACCAATATCCGGAAGCGGATGACGGAATATTCCGAAGATGAGTACCACTTTATTATGCAAACCAACATGCATAGTAATTTTGCGTTAACGCAACTATTTTATCCTTTGTTAAAGGCTTCGGCGGCGGCAGCAGTTGTTCATGTGCTCTCGGTGGCCGGGTTGACCCATTTGCGTTCGGGCGCCCCGTACGGGATGACCAAAGCAGCTTTGATGCAGCTGACCCGTAATCTTGCTGTGGAATGGGCTCGTGATGGGATCCGTGTTAATGCGGTGGCTCCCTGGTATACCAAAACCCCCCTTGTTGAAAAACTTTTGCAAGATAAAGCATACCTTCAGGCTGTTTTGGAGCGCACCCCCATGAACCGTTTGGCTGAAGCGGACGAGGTGGCCACGGCCATTGCCTTTTTGTGTCTTCCGGCTGCTTCTTACATTACGGGGCAATGCCTTGCCGTAGATGGAGGGTTTATGGTGAACGGGTTTTGAAAAGCGAATTATTCCAAAGCGGAAAGTAAATGTTCCAGCGAAACAGCTCTTCCGGGATGAGGACTTTTACGCACCAGCAAAAGGGTTTCGTGTATCCAGCGTTGAATGATTTCGCGGTTTGAACAGGGAAGGAAATATTTTTCCTGCGGTTTTATGTTGAGTTGTTGCAGATACAATTCGATTTCGCTTTTGCGGAAAACAGCGCCTTTATTAAACGGATTGACATAAAACAGGATATCTTTTTCCGTGAATCCGGAAGCCGGTCGGGGTAGTGCCGACCCGTTGGTAAAGGCCAAAATGAGGTGCCTTGGCAGATTGACACCGAAAACCGGCATGCCGAGTTTTTGTACCACAATCAGATACAGCATGGCCAGCGTGAGGGGGTTTCCCCGTTGCATGCGCAACACATTGCCCAACAGATACGGCGGAAGAACGGGCTTTTTTCCCTGCAGGGCATCGTATTGGTAAACAGTGTAAAAAACATGGTTGATGACCCGGATTTTTTCCAGTGCTGTCAGTTCAGGATTCATTTCAATCCAGATATCGCGGTAAAGTTTGTCAACCGACTCTTTTTGTTTTCCCAGATTTTCGTCAGGGGATAAAAAGTTACTTAGTATTGCCCATGCTTCCAACAGGTCATGGCTCTTGGTTTTTGTCCAAACCTGCAGTTTTTGATGGGTATCGTTTACCCGGATGGTTTCCATAATTTCGTTGATACGAAAGGCAATTTCAGGAGATCCCGGATGGTTTTCGTTTTCCTGAAGGATTTCCAAGGCGGCTGTCCCCATGGAGAGAATTTGTTGCCGGATGGTTTGATATACTTTTTCATCCGGCTCATCCAACAGCCGTATCAGCGCATGCAACTCTTTTCTGTTTTTGTCAGCCATCATTTTTCCTTCTAAACGGTGGAATAAAATTAGTACAATGAAAAACAGAAAATATCTACCCCGAAAAATGTTTTAAACAATTTTTATTAAAAAGTAATTCTTTTTTCCTTTCTGTACCAGGATATAGCGATTGTTTAGTAAATCGTTGTTACTCAAACGGTAGTTTTCATCAATTTTGTTTTTATTGATCATCACGGCACGGTCTTTCAGCATGCGCCGGGCTTCGCCGTTTGATTTGAAAATACCTGTTTTGCCCGCCAGGAAATCCAGCAGTCCGATTCCCGTTTCAAAATCTTCGCGCGAAACTTCGGGTTGCGGAACCCCTTTAAAAACGTCCAATAACATGCGTTCGTCCAACTTTTGGAGCATTTCGGTGGTGCCTTTACCAAACAAAATCTGCGAAGCTTCCACGGCAGCAAGGTAATCTTCTTCGGAATGTACCCGGATGGTAATGTCTTTGGCCAATGTTTTTTGCAGCAAGCGCATATGGGGTGCTTCCTGGTGTTGCCGGATGAGGTTTTCAATTTCATCACGCGAAAGCAGCGTAAAAATTTTAATATATTTTTCGGCATCTTCATCCGAAACATTGAGCCAGAATTGATAAAATTCATAGGGGCTGGTACGTTCGGGGTCGAGCCAAACATTCCCGCTTTCGGTTTTACCGAATTTTCCACCATCGGCTTTGGTAATTAAAGGACAGGTGAGGGCAAAAGCCTGGTTTTCGTGACCCAGTTTACGGCGAATTAACTCGGTACCTGTGGTAATGTTTCCCCACTGGTCGGCACCCCCCATTTGTAATTTGCAGTTTTCGTGTTCGTAGAGGTATAAAAAATCATAGCCTTGTACCAGCTGGTAAGAAAATTCGGTGAAAGACATGCCCGTTTTACTGTCGGCACCGATTCTTTTTTTTACCGATTCCTTGGCCATCATATAATTGACCGTGATGTGTTTTCCGATATCCCGGATAAAATCCAGAAAAGTAAAATTTTTCATCCAGTCGTAATTGTTGACCAGCAGGGCTTTGTTTTCCGCATTGCTTTCAAAGTCGAGGAATTTGGCCAGTTGCTTTTTGATACCTTGCTCATTTTTTCGCAGGGTGGCTTCATCCAGCAGGTTTCGTTCCTGTGATTTTCCCGAAGGGTCGCCAATCATACCTGTGGCACCTCCTACGAGAGCAATGGGCCGGTGGCCTGCCAGCTGCAGGTGTTTTAACATCATAACACCTACCAAATGACCAATGTGCAAAGAATCGGCCGTGGGGTCTATACCCACATATCCCGAGGTCATGTGCTTGTTCATATATTCTTCGGTACCCGGCATGACATCATGTATCATTCCGCGCCAGCGCAGTTCTTCAACAAAATTTTTCATTTCCACTATAAATTTCGGGCAAAAATAGACATTTGGAATGATTTACTTCCATCCAAGGCTCGAAATTCTGTTGTGTTTGGTGTGTAACGGCCGGTATGCGGAAAAAAATTTTTGACTTATGCAGCTCTTTATTATTTTAGCCTTTTCTTATTGTCTTTTAAATAACTGTATATATGAGTCAAAAACCCGTTCGTCATTATGGCATAACCAAATTCATTAACCAGGAAACAAGTGGCGGCCTTTTGCTTATTGCCGCAACGGCCGTCGCCCTGATTTGGGCCAATTCTGCCTGGTATCCCTCCTATCACCATTTGTGGTATGAATTGAAAGCCGGTGTCGCATGGGGTGATTTTAAGCTCATGGGTTCGCTGCACCATTGGATTAATGACGGGCTGATGGCCCTGTTCTTTTTTACGGTAGGGTTGGAAATAAAGCGCGAAATTATCGGTGGTGAACTCTCTTCTATGAAAAAAGCCTCGTTGCCCATAGTGGCTGCAGTTGGCGGCATGGTCATCCCTGCTCTTTTTTATACGCTGGTAGTGATAAACAAACCGGAACTTATGCACGGTTGGGGAATTCCCATGGCTACCGATATTGCATTTGCCCTTGGTATCCTCGCCATGCTCGGAAAAAGGGTGAACATTCATTTGAAGATTTTTCTGACCGCTTTGGCCATAGCCGACGACCTCGGGGCTATCTTGGTTATCGCTATTTTTTATACCGATACCATAGCCATAAAAGAATTGGTTACGGCGGCCATTTTTATGGCGGTTTTGATAATTGCCAATTATGCCGGCGTCCGCAGGGCGCTGTTTTATGCCGTGGTGGGTTTTTCCGGTGTCTGGCTTTCTTTTCTTTATTCCGGTGTGCATGCCACCATTGCGGGTGTCTTAATTGCCTTGACCATCCCGGCCCGGACAAAAATTGATGAAGAAACTTATGTAACCCGGTTGGAAAGATTGTTACGAAAATTCAGAAACATTGATCCGAACAACAATCCTTTGCTCACCAAAAGGCAGGCCCATGTTTTGGAAGAAATAGATAATGTGAACGATGAAGCCCAAACGCCGTTGCAAAAACTGGAACATTTTATGCATCCCATTACCACTTATTTGATTTTGCCCGTTTTTGCCTTGAGCAATGCTGGGGTGCGTGTGGAAGGAAATATTTTTAAGCTGATGTTCCACCCCGTTTCATTGGCTATTATTTTCGGATTGGTGTTGGGTAAATTTTTGGGTATTTCCCTGTTTTCCCGTCTGGTGGTATGGTTCAAACTGGCTACTTTGCCCGAAGGTGTGCAATGGAAACAGCTTTACGGAGTGGCTATGTTGGCGGGTATCGGTTTTACCATGTCTATTTTTATTTCCGAATTGGCTTTTCAGGATGAAGCGTTAAAACAAATCGCCAAAGTGGGGATTATGACCGCTTCGCTCCTGGCGGCCGTCATCGGTATGGTATGGCTTACCATTACTACACGAGAACCCAAACGATAGAACGAACTCCTGTTTTTGAGTATCATCTTCGGTTAAAATTTCCTAAAAGAGAGGCCCATTGGTTTTTCAAAGGGGTTTCTATCCTTATATTTGCAACTTAAATCTGAAAAAATGTCCCGAAAGCAAAATAATTATCGTACTTACCTGCCCATTGTTTTTGCATTGGTACTCATATCCGGAATTATCCTCGGTTTTTTATTACAAAATAAAATTGCCCGGCAACCGGGATCTCCTTTTCTGATCGGTCATCCGCAACCTTATAACAAAGTGGATGAAATCATTCATTATATTGAAAATGATTATGTGGATTCCGTAAATCAGGAACATCTTGAAACGGATGCCATCAAAGGTATGTTAAATGATCTGGACCCGCATTCGCAATACATTACGGCTGCCGAATTCAACGAAATCAACGATCCGTTGCTGGGCAGTTTCCAGGGGATCGGCATTAGTTTCCGTATTGAAAAAGATACCATTATGGTGGTCAATACCATTCCCGGAGGCCCTTCCGAAAAAGTGGGACTCATGGCCGGTGACCGGATTGTCAAAGTGAACGATACGCTTGTGGCCGGTGTACACATAACCAATAACCAGGCCATGCACAAGCTCAAAGGTAAAAAAGGAACCAAAGTGCGGGTGACCATTTACCGGCGTGGTGTACCCAAATTGCTCCATTTTACTATTACGCGTGATATTATTCCCATGTACAGCCTGGACATTGCCTACATGGTAAACAAGCAGTTGGGATACATTAAATTGAACAAATTTTCGGCTACAACCTACGAGGAATTCGACCGCGCCGTGCAGCGATTGCAAAAGCAAGGGATGAAGAAATTGATTTTGGATCTGCGCGGCAATCCGGGAGGATATTTGAATGCCGCCATCCGTGTGGCAGATGAGTTTTTGCCCAAAGGCAAATTGATTGTCTTTACCAAAGGATTGCACCGGCCGAAAACGGTAGCCTATTCCACCAGTAAAGGACGTTTAAAACATACCGACGTAGCGGTTTTGATTGATGAAGGGACGGCTTCGGCTGCCGAGATTGTTACCGGCGCCTTGCAGGATAATGACATCGGGGTGGTCATTGGTCGGCGCTCGTTTGGCAAAGGACTTGTGCAGGAACAATTACGTTTGCCCGATGGCTCCGCTTTGCGCCTGACGGTGGCACGCTATTATACACCCACCGGCCGCTGCATTCAAAAACCGTATAAAAAAGATGACTTTAAGGATTATTATGCCGAGGCCTACCGGCGTTACCTTGACGGTGAAATGCAACACCCCGACAGTATAAAATTCAATGATTCTTTGAAATTTGTGACGCCAAAAGGCAAAATCGTCTACGGCGGCGGCGGTATTATGCCCGATATTTATGTGCCGCTGGCCACCGATACCCTGCATTCGTTTTACAATATCTTGGCCAATAAAGGAATGATTTACCAATTTGCTTTTGATTATACAGATGCCCACCGCCCACAATTAAGAAAATACAAGGATTTCAACAGTTTTGATAAAGGGTTTCATATGTCCGAAAAAGAATACCGGAATTTGGTGGCCTATGCCAAATCAAAAGGAATTGTTTCGTCGCCGAGAAAGATTAAGTTATCGGAAAACCGCATCAAAATCCTTTTCAAAGCTTATGTGGGAAGGAATATTTTGAATGAAAAGGGTTTTTATCCCATTTATCACGAAATTGATCCCATCTTTAAAAAGGCGGTGCAAGTTATGAATCACCGGCATGTGGATGATTAATGTCTTTATCTTGCCGTGAGCAAGCGTTCTGCTTCCGCTGCAATGAAATCTTCGTCCTGATTCAGCATACAACGGAAATGTCCTTTGGGGCATTTGTCGTAACCGATTTTGCTGCAGGGACGGCACCGAAGTCCTTTTACTTCCGACAACACTACTTTGTCTTCTTCGCCGGGTTCGTAAGGATACATCCCAAATTCCGGGATGGTATTTCCCCAAATACTGATGATGGGTTTTTTAAAAGCAGCGGCAATGTGCATAAGTCCTGTGTCGTGTGATATTACCAGGCCTGCTTGCCGGATAATGGAAGCCGACTGGTGCAGGTTCAGTTTCCCGCAGGCATTCAATATTTTGTCGTGGAGACACAGTGCTTTGATTTTTTGTGCTGCCTTTTCGTCTTCTTTTCCACCGAGCAACACCACAGGGGCCTTGAGCCTATTGATAACAGCCGCCGCTTTTTCCGGAGGGAGTATTTTTGTAGCATGCTGTCCGCCAATGGCAAAAGCAATGTATCGTTTGGCTTTTAATAAAGGATAATCGTTGAGGTCCACAAAATCTTTTTCCGGTATAAAATAATCCAGTCCTTTTCCATCGTTTTCAACACCCAAAGGCCTTACCGCCTCAAAGTAACGATCAACAATATGGTTATCCGGAAGTTTGTTGATCTTGAAACGAACCATGATCCACTTTTGAATATTCACCTTTGGAAAAGAGGCCGAAGGTTTATTAAGGGCTTTCTTTATACGGAACGATCGCAGGTTTTTGTGCAGATCTACCACAAAATCAAAATTTTCGCTTTGAAGCGAAGGAATCACTTCGCTTAAGTTTTCACCGAAAGCATGCACCTTGTCCACATAAGGATTGGCGAAAAACAGAAATTTGTATTTTTCTTTGGTGAGTACATGTATTTCGCCTGTAATCTGTGTTTTCAGCGCCCTGATAACCGGTGTTGTGAGTACAATGTCCCCAATGGAACTGAACCGGATAACCAAAATTTTTTTCAATGTCTCTCTCTTTTTTGCAAATTTAATCGAAAAGAGACAACCGTGTGACAGGTTATGAACTGTTAAATTTAAGTTTTTTTTAACGGATCGCTTTGTTTTTATTAAATTTGTAAAAAATTTTTGAGGCAGGTCAGGCTCTTTGATGCCTTCTCCTTCCCTTTTTAATTTTCCAGATGACAAGTTTTTGTTTATTTAAAATTTAATGATTATGAAAAAAAACGTATACACCATCCGGGTTATGCTCATTTCATTGCTTATGGTAATGTTTTTTCAATTGGCAAAAGCCCAGGAATGGAAACGTTATTTACCACAAGACAAAGTGAAACAGCATACGCTTACATTGAAAGACTACGAACAGGCTTTTTCCAAATATTGGAACGAAGAAAAAATGAAGGAAGAACCTGCCGGTAAAGAAGAAAACGAAGTGCGCGATGAGAATTACGAGAAGTTTATGCGTTGGAAATGGTATTGGGAAACAAGGGTTGATCCGAAAACCGGTGCTTTTCCGAAAACCACGGCCTGGGATGTCTATCAAAAATATATGGCGCAACAGCCTCAAAATATTCAAAATACACAAAATGGAAACTGGGTGAGCCGTGGCCCGGATCAAACCCTTGGCGGTTATGCCGGTTTGGGTAGAGTTAATTGTGTTGCCTTTAGCCCGGTGGATACCAATACCCTTTATGTAGGTGCTGCTTCGGGCGGTGTCTGGAAAACGACTGACCTGGGAGGACATTGGACTCCCTTGGGCGATTTTAATATGGCCCTCGGCGTAGCGGATATTCTGGTCGAAAACCATGGAGGACAGGATATTGTTTACCTGGGCACCGGTGACAAAGACCATTGGGATACCTATTCCATTGGTGTGTTGAAATCGGTTGATGGAGGACAAACCTGGCAGCAAACGGGGCTCAGTTGGAAATATACCGACTATGCCATGGTTTATCGTATACTCAAAGATCCAAACGATGACAATACGTTGTATGTTTCAACCAACAAAGGACTTTATAAATCGACGGATGCGGGGACCCATTTTACACGTATTGATGCCCATCACTTCCGTGAGATAGAATTTCAGCCCGG
>CAYYRE010000038.1:0-2154 GCA_964473895.1 uncultured Lentimicrobiaceae bacterium
TGCTGATTGACAATACATTATAAACAATATTTTCAGGTAAACTTTAAACAACTTTATTGTGTTCAACCTTCGGAGGGTGACAAATGATGCCGCTTTTCCCCTTATCTTTGAAAACCGGAATCTTGTTTTTATGTACCTCAACTGTCATTCATATTACAGTCTGCACTACGGCATTTTTTCCATAGAAGAATTGGTAAAAAAGGCTGTGGAGATGGAGATAAAGACGCTGGCACTGACCGACATCAACAACAGTTCGGGCATGGTTGATTTTGTAACCACATGCAACGAAAACGGCATCAAACCGGTGGCAGGAATGGAGTTCAGGCAAGGCGACCGGCTGCTGTATGTCGGTTTGGCACGAAACCCTGCAGGATTTCACGAAATCAACCGCTACCAAACCAACATTCATCTTGGCAAGGCGACACTTTCCTGCCGGGCTCCCCGTTGGGAAAATGTTTTTGTTATTTATCCCCTGACCAATCTGCCTGAAGACCTTCGGGAAAACGAATTTGCAGGCCTCCGGCCTGCCGAAACCGGCCAATTGATCCGGAAGCCCCTTTCTTTGAAAAAAAGTGTTGTTTTACAACCGGTCACTTTTGCCGGGCCCAATGATTTTATATTACACAAAAACCTCCGCGCCATACACCACAACCTGCTGCTCAGCCATCTCAAACCCGGAATGCTGGCCGGTGAAGATGAGTTTTTTTGTTCTCCTGCCGCTATAAAAAAAGCTTTTGCCCGTTATCCGGAAATTATCGAAAATACACACCGGTTACTGGAAAATTGTCATATTCATTTTAACTTTCCGAAAAACAAAATCAGTTTTACCGCCTCGCCGGCGGAAGACCGGCAATTATTGGAAAAACTGGCCCGTGAAGGTTTCCGTTACCGCTATGACGAAAAAAACATCCAAGCCTTTCGACGGTTGGAAAACGAATTGTCCGCCATTGAGAAACTGGGGTTTGCCACATATTTTCTCATCACCCATGACATTGTCCGCTATGCCATGCAACAGGGTATTCACCATGTAGGGCGAGGCAGCGGTGCCAACAGTTTGGTAGCTTACTGTCTGCACATTACCGATGTGGATCCCATGGAGCTGGATCTATATTTCGAACGGTTCATCAACCCCAAACGCACCTCTCCGCCCGATTTCGACCTTGATTTTTCATGGAAGGAGCGGGAAAGCATCCAACGTTACGTTTTTCAGCGTTATCCGGAAGGGCATGTGGCGCTGTTGGGAACCATGGTTACTTTTAAAAAAAAGTCGGTTTACCGCGAGCTGGCCAAAGTACACGGGCTACCCAAAGAGGCAACGGACCGGCTGGTGGCCCAACCCGACCGGGAAGTGGCAACGGGCAAATGGCAAAGAGAGATTCACCTTTTGGCACAACGTCTGTCCGGATTTCCCAACCAAAGGAGCATCCATGCCGGCGGCATACTGATTTCCGAAAAGCCGCTCAGTTACTTTACCGCCCTGGACCTCCCTCCCAAAGGATTTCCCACCACCCAATGGGACATGTATGTGGCCGAAATGCTGGGGTTTGAAAAATTAGACATTCTGAGCCAGCGCGGTATTGGACACATCGGCGAAGCGGTTGAAATCGTCCGTCAAAACCGTGGTGTTTCCATCGACATCCACCAAACCAACCGGTTGAAAACCGATGAAAAAGTAAAGGCGCTGTTACGCAAAGGCGAAACAACCGGTTGTTTTTACATCGAAAGTCCGGCCATGCGCAGCCTGTTGAAAAAACTGGGATGTCAGGATTACCGGACCCTTGTGGCGGCCAGTTCCATCATCCGCCCGGGGGTAGCCCGTTCGGGGATGATGCGCACGTACATCCGCCGGTTTCACCATCCCAATGATTTTCAGTATCTCCATCCCGTTTTCAGGGAACAACTCAGCGAAACGTTCGGTGTAATGGTTTACCAGGAAGATGTCCTGAAAGTATGCCACCATTTTGCCGGGTTGGATCTTGCCGACGCCGATATTTTGCGGCGTGCCATGAGCGGAAAATACCGCGGGAAAGAGGAATTTATGCGTATTCGGGAAAAATTCTTTGAAAAAAGCAGACAAAAAGGACATCCCGAAAATATTATTATCGAAGTATGGCGGCAGATCGAAAGTTTTGCCGGATACAGTTTCTCCAAAGC
>CAYYRE010000038.1:2254-8245 GCA_964473895.1 uncultured Lentimicrobiaceae bacterium
GCCTCGAACAAAAAACCGTTTCCCGTATTTTATCGGCTCGGCAAAAAGGAGGGCCTTTTCTAAACCTTGAAGATTTCATCCGGAGGACGCGTCCCGGTTTGGAGCAACTCATCCTGCTCATTCGTGCCGGTGCCCTGCGTTTTACAGGGAAAAACAAACCGCAACTATTGTGGGAAGCCCACCTGCTCTCGGGGGCACAGACCACCTCTGCCGGACAAGAAAACTTATTCGACACACCACGTAAAACCTTTGCCCTGCCACCGCTGACCACCGCTGCCATTGAAGATGCCTACGACGAACTGGAATTGCTCGGTTTTCCGGTATCGATGACCTGGTTCGACCTGTTACAAACCCGTTTCAGAGGGGAAATAAAGGCCTCTGCAATGCGCACCGTTACCGGGAAAACCGTGCGCATGCTGGGTAAACTGGTGACAATCAAACCGGTACACACCCAACGCAACAAAACCATGTATTTTGCCACTTTTATGGATGATCGGGGCGAAATGTTCGACACCATCCATTTCCCCGCCACTTTAAAAAAATACCCCTTCCGGGGAGAAGGTCTCTACCTCTTGCTTGGTAAAGTAACGGAAGAATTCGGCGTCGCCACGCTCGAAGTGGAAAAAATGGCCAAGTTACCCCTGAAAGCCGATCCGAGGGAAAGTTAAAAAGCACCAATCCAACCCCACATGGCCTGCACAAAAGAATTTATAACAGGGAGATAATAGAAACGGTTGTTTTAAAACCACCTCTGCAAAAAACCGGAACAAACAGAAATTTTTCCTATTTTTGTTAAAAACGAAAAAAATCTTAAGCTTAAAAACCATGAAACGTTTACCTTTATTCCTGTTGTTTCTTTCATCCCTTGCTTTATGGAACCTTTCGGGATGCAAAAAAACTCCGCCCTTTCCATCAAAACCCGGGAAAGTTTTCAAAGGAACCCTCATGGTACGTTCGCTAACAGACCTTCATCCGTTTGCCGATAGCGGATACAATGTCTTGGACGGAAATCTCATCATTGATCATGTCTCGGGATTAAAAGATTTAAGTGCCTTTTCACAATTAAAAACAATTACAGGATTTGTATCAATTTCCAACAATCCGGATTTGGTTTCCTTGCACGGGCTGGAAAAGCTCCGGACAATCGGACATGGACTGGACATCTTTCAAAATAACCGGTTGCAAAATACGGATGCCCTCAACGGCCTGAATCAAGTGCACGATATTTCTATTTATTCAAACAACGGCCTCACAACCATCCGCCTGGCGGGTATCACTCAATTGAACCGGTTGGATTTGTCAAATAACTACCAACTAAAAACCATTTTCGGACCTGAACACCTTGAAAGCCTGGAAAGCCTGGTCATCACCCTGGATACAGTTCTCACTGAGGTAACCGGTTTTCAGCAATTAAAAACTATTCGAAAAAACCTGTTTTTTAATTTAAACTTTGCGGTCAGAAACATCAATTGGACATCGTACCTTGAAGAAGTTGGCGGCTGGGTCAGTATAAGCGACAACCCTTTTCTGACCGACCTGAACGGTTTAAAAAACCTGAAAAAAGTAGGTGGGAAATTCATATTGTCGCGCAATGCTTCCTTGTCAAATATCAACGGTCTGGCACAACTCCAAAATGTAGGCACCGATTTTTCCATTTCGGATAATCCGCTTTTGTCCGACATAAACGGGTTAACCCGCCTGCGTTATGTGGGCCGTAATTTTGAAATCTCTTTTAACGCCAACCTGGAAAATCTTAAGGGATTGGCCTCATTGTACGAAGTGGGCAACACATTTCAGATTTTTCAGAACAATAAAATCAATCGCCTCGATGGCCTGCAAAATCTGCATTCCGTAGAAAAATTGGAAATCCTACATAACGAAAATTTGTTCAATTATTGCAGTTTGAAAGGATTGTTGATCGAAGGAACCGTGGACACTTTGTCCATAGAATATAACGGAACAGACCCGACCCGTGAAGAAATCATAAAACAACCGTGCGGAAAGTAAATCCTTCCCTCTTTTTTGTTTTTCCATAGGTTTTCAGACTATCTTTGCAAAAAAAGTTTTTTACAGCTATTTGCATGTTTAACAAATACTTAACACTATTCTTGCTTTACTTGCTTTTTTCGGCACATACCCTTTTTGGACAGCAAGAAAAAAGAAGTTACGCCCATATGAAAGGAAAGGTTGGCAGCAATGTGGAAATAGATGCCGACTTTGTCCGTAACGACACTTTGCTGGAAGGAAACTATTCTTACCGTCTTTATGTGGACGACAGCCTGACACACCTTTCGCCGATAATTGTTCTTTACGGTGATATTGACCGGCACAACCATGCCGTTCTGCTGCAAATGCCGGACAACGATACCGCCATAACAGGTCTCTTTTCCGATCATCGCTTTACCGGCAGCTGGTACGGACCGGATACAGCCGAGCTCCCTTTCAGCCTGAATGAGACCTATCCGGAAGGTTCGCTGCCCATGAAAGTATTTTATTTACATGATGACAAAGAACTGAATTCTGACAGTAAATATGCCCCTACAGCCGAAGTGGAATTCACCTTGCTTTATCCCGAGCCCGCTTCCGGTGTTCCGGAAAATGTTAAGGATTCCGTTGTGAAATTTATCCAGCTCCAGGTTTTCGGACAGTACCGGCCCGAAGTCCTTCCCAAAAAACTACTTGCACAAAGCGAACAAGATTTTTATCACCAATTTTTCACCCTGAACAGCCATTGGAAAACAAATCACGCGCAAGGTTTTAATATGGAAAGAAAAGAAACCGTTTCCGTTCTTTTTAACAGCAATTACCTGCTTTGCCTGCAATACCAAAAAAAAGGATATGCCGGAAGAGGAAATCCTATGGAACACGATGCGTACGATATGATTGACTTACGGTCAGGCGAAAAACTCAATGTCCGGAATATTTTCAAACAAAACGCCCTGCCGCACATTGCCCGGCTGGTCAATAAAACCATAAAGGAAAACAACGGGCTCCCTCCTTCCGCTTCACTCAAAGCCCTTGGCTATTATACCGATTCCGTTCCGCTGAGCAACAACATGGCTTTTACGGGAAACGGAATCACTTTTATCTATAACGTTTACAATATCGCACCACCAGCCATGGGAATACAAAAAGTTTTTTTGCCCTTTGCGAAAATCAGGCGATTCATCCGTCCTTCTTCCGTATTGTACCGTTTGAGCCCTTAGGCCGGCAATTAGCCGATCTCTCCATTTCAACAGAATAAGGCGGAGAAATAAACGCTTTTCGTTACCTGTTTACAAAAATTATTTTCTATTTTTGGCAAAACATCATTCCGGATGAAAAAATATTACACATTTTCATGGGGTTGGGCCATAATACTCATTTTTTCACTTTCACCGGCATGGGGACAAAATCATTTTCCGGCCTCCGGCAAGTACTGTCTTTCCTGTCACAACGGCATTGCCCCTATTCGCGGCCATCAAACCAAGATGATGCAGCAGATTTACAAAAAAGGCCTTGCAGCCGGCGATCCCAACGGTTGTATCGTTTGCCACGGTGGCCACCCGCGTGCCACCACGGCAAAGGCAGCCCACAGCGGCACTCTTTCCTATTTCAAAACACACGAAGGCCCCAAAGAATTTTACCCCGATCCCGGCAGCCCGTGGATCAACCGGAACACCTGCGGCATGTGCCACAAAGAACAGGTTTCAACCCAAATG
Organism: uncultured Lentimicrobiaceae bacterium; assembly: GCA_964473895.1. Lineage (GTDB taxonomy): Bacteria > Bacteroidota > Bacteroidia > Bacteroidales > F082 > Sulfidibacterium. The sequence continues at coordinate 5,956 of CAYYRE010000038.1, forward strand.
AACAGCCTTATGATGACCGAACAGGGAAAAATCCACGGGACGCTTTACTCTTTTGGCGGACTGGAAGGTTACAGGCACGACATCGGCAACTATGTCACCACCAACCCGGCCGATCCGCACGAACGCCTCGGCACCGCCGCCTATCAGAAATACATGCAAAGGCTACACCAACTCAACCCGCAGGTTTACCCGGCAAAAATGAAAAAATTACCGCCGGCACCCACCGCCGAACAGGTAGCAAAAAACCCGAAACTGTCTGCTTACACTTACCTCAGAGAAGAATGCCTCCGCTGTCACACCGGTTCCAAAGGACGCCAAAAACGAGGTGACTACCGGGGTATCGGTTGTTCGGCGTGCCATATTCCTTACAGCAACGATGGATATTACGAAGGCAACGACCAAAGTATTCCGAAGAACAAACCGGGTCATCTGCTGGTGCATGAGATACAATCTTCGCGTGATGCGGTGGTAAAAGTACACGGTATGCAATACACCGGTGTTCCTGTCGAAACCTGTACCACCTGCCACAACCGGGGGAAAAGAATCGGAGTCAGTTATGAAGGGCTCATGGAGACAAACTATAATCCCACCTACGATGAACATGGAAATCCTCAACCCAAACTGCACACCAAACACTATCTCCACTTGAAATCGGATGTACACATGCGCAAGGGAATGCTCTGCCAGGATTGCCACACCACGCGCGACCTGCACGGCGATGGTTTCCTTAGCGGAGCTACACTGGGCCCTGTAGAAATTGAATGCCAGGATTGTCACGGCACGACCGAAAAATACCCCTGGGAACTTCCCCTCGGCTACAGCGACGAATTTGCCACCCGGCCGGCCACAGGAAAACCCCGCGGCACTACCAAAAATCTGCCTGATTACCTAAAAAAAGGCACCACCTACAAACCGTTGGATGGTTATCTGATCACCGCAAGAGGCAATCCCTACAAAAACGTGGTACGCGATGGGCAGGATGTAATTGTTCACCTCGCAAGTGGCAAAGACATCAAGCTCAAACCTTTGAAAGAACTCAAACGGGAAGGTAAGATTTCGAAAACCGGCATGATTGCCATGGATCAAATCCAAGAACACACCAGCCGGATGGAATGCTACACCTGTCACGACACCTGGGTACCGCAATGTTACGGATGCCATGTGAAAATCGACTATTCCAAAGGGCAACAAGCACCCGACTGGTTAGCCATGGCCGGTGACCATGATATTCACGGTGCCACGGCCGCCATGCGCCACAGTGCCGACCGGAGTTATCTCATTCCGGGGAAGGTAACGGAAACACGCAGTTACCTGCGATGGGAAGACCCGCCGTTGGTACAAAACGGCGAAGGACGCATTTCACCCGCCATGCCCGGATGCCAGGTGGTAGTAACGGTTATTGGAAAAGATGGCAAGGCCTTGTTAAAAAATCATGTGTTCATGATGCCCGATTACAAACATCCCGAAAGCAAACGAAAATTACCGGGCATCGTAATGGCTTCGGTACATTCCCATACGGTGCAGAAAGAAGCCCGCAGTTGCGAAAGCTGTCATGCCAACGCCAAAGCCATGGGCTACGGCATATCCGGCGGCAAACTGTACGGCGACATGAGCCGTGACTGGATTGTGGACCTGAAAACAGCCGATGGAAAAATCATCCCACATCGTTATACCGTTCAAAAACCGAAACTGGAAAATTTCAATTCCGACTGGAGCCGGTTCATCGATAAAAACGGCAACCCGGTACAAACCGTTGACGACCACTGGAATCTTGCAGGGCCTCTCGACAAAAACGCTTTAAACAAACTGGACCGGCGCGGGGTATGTCTTTCGTGCCATCAAACCATTCCGGACAAAGACCTCGCCGTTTCGCTCATGGGCCATATTGCACAATATGCCGGCATAAAAATTGACAAAACCGAACATGCAGGTATCCTGAACAAACTGGTGCTCATTGGTGCCTGGGGGCAAATCACGGCAGGACTGGTTATCGGATTTTTTATTTTCTTTTTTCTTTTCCGCTGGATCAAAAGGAGATAACAAGAGAAAAATACAAGCCATCCCCTACGCGAGGAGATAAGCATTCCCGTTTTATAGCGTCCTCATCACGAGGAGGTACGACGAAGCCTGCCTGGCTACGCAGTTAGACAGACGATCTTTTGACTCGCGACGATCAACTTAAACATTTTTTTATGCTTAGCACATTTCCGAAGGAGTCCTACGGACAAAAAAGTTGTTTAAAGTTTAGCTAAAAGCATTATTTTTAATGTATTGTCAATCAGCAAATAAA